>JASEEW010000151.1 GCA_030019485.1 Thermoplasmatales archaeon
CTCAAAAACTCAACCTCGCTTTCCAGTTCATACATTTTTAAACGCATCATTGAAATAGACCTGGAAACATACTTTGTTCACCCAGAAGACTGGGTAAAACATCTCTTATTATAGAAATAGAGAAAAGATTAAAAAAAACACCTGGTGTCTGCACCTGCTACATTGATCTATTTGGGATACTTTCTCAAGAAGAACTGGCGGAGAAGATAGTAAATGGAATCATGCTCTCTACGTAAGAAATAAACAGCCTTAACGGAGTAAAACTTGAAAAACTCATGAGGTCAAAATTCCAGCATCATAAAAACGTTTCTTACCTGTTTGCAGGTAGCAAGGTCAGCATTCTTAGAGAGATGTTCGAAGATGGAAGAAGAGCTTTCTACAAGTTTGGGAAAATTACAACCATTAAAAATATACCAAAAAATGATTTCTTCAATTTTATAAAAACAAAGTTTTCCAAAACAGGCAAGAAAATAAAGGATGAATGCTGCGAAAGCATCCTAGAATTCACCAGATGTCACCCTTATGCGACCCAGCAGCTCTGCCATGAACTCTGGTATATCACAGAAAAAAATGTGGAAAAAGAACTTGTTACAAAAGCCGTAAACAACATAATAACTAAGCAAAAAGACACCTTTGAGAGATTGTGGGACAGCATGAGAAGCAAAAGCCAAAAAACCCTCCTTATAGGCTTGGCAGAAGAACCTGATGCAAACATATACTCTAAAGAATTTATAGAAAAATACAACCTTGTATCATCCGCACACGTCCAAAAAGCAATAAAGCATTTAAGGAAAAAAAGAATAATAGAAAACGGAAAAAACGCAGACATATTCTTTACTGAATGGCTCAAAAAAAGAGAAGGATGAAAAACTTGGAGTAGGTTGAAATCGGCATGCTCCCCCAAAACTTCCAATAATCTTCCAATATATACATATATCCAAAATTATATTAGTTCTTGATGAAAAATATGAAGGAAAAAAGAAAAAATAGAATATTTTTGAATATTCATCATTATTGCTGATAGTGAGGATGCACATCCCAAACTAATAAATATTTTCTAAACAATACAGGTTTATGAAAAGAAAGGATTTCATGCGCAGCCCTGTAAAACACATAGACCTGGAAAAAATAAAAACAGTGTCCGAGCTTGTTGATGCCTTCAAGCATTCTTCTATTCAGAGCAGGAACATTGCAAGATGCGCCACCGTTTATGAGAATGCACTTGAGGATAAGACAAGACCAACAATTATTCTGGGCTTGGCTGGCGCATTAATTGCTGGCGGACTTAGAAAGGTTATCAGGGACATGATAGAATACGGAATAGTTGATGCTGTTGTTTCCATAGGGGCGATACTTTACCAGGATTTCTACAATGCGCGCGGGTACAGGCATTATAAATGCTCACCGGTCATTGATGACATAAAACTCAGAGAGTTTTACCTTGACAGAATCTATGACACGGTTGTTGATGAGAAAAGGTTTGAGGAAACAGACACGTACATTGCAAACCTTGCATCCAGAATGAAACCAGGAATATATTCATCCAGGGAGTTTCTGGAAATTCTTGGCAGAGAAATCAATGATAAAAACTCAATACTTTACACAGCAGCAAAGCATAAGGTTCCAGTTTTTTGTCCTGCGATAAATGATTCCTCAATAGGCATTGGTCTCACAGAATACTATGTTAAAAAATGTTTAAGAAAAGGAAAAAAACCAGGGATAATCATTGACCCTATAAGGGACAACTGGGAAATAACGCAGATAAAAATAAAATCAAAAAAAACAGGTGCAATCTATGTCTCAGGCGGCGTTCCAAAAAACTATATCCAGCAGACCTGCGTTATGACAGAAACATTTGATAGGGACACAGGAGGGCATGATTATGCAATACAGCTCACAACTGATGCGCCTCACTGGGGTAGTTTAAGCGGTTGCACATTTGAGGAGGCGCAGTCCTGGGGAAAGGTAACAAAGAATGCCAAGAAAGCGGTTGCTTATGTTGAATCAACAATAGGTCTTCCATTGATTGTTGGATACATCCTGCAGAAGAAACTTTACAAAGGCAGGAAAAGGCTGAGGTTTAAATGGAAAAACGATATGCTGGAGGGGATTGAACAGCACTAAATAGGTGTAGAGGGATGGGTAGTAAGCTAACTTTACCCTATACAAAGATGAGAGGTAAGATAATAAGATAACTAAACGCGTTAGCAAGGATTACCGCAAATAGGGTATTCATTATTTTCGCCTCATCTCCAAACAAACGTAAACCGCAATGGACCCATGGATATTCAATTACACAGGACAGGAAATATGCGAATATAAAGAAAGGGATGAGAGAAACATCTGAGAAATAATAAGAAGGAACATCAAAAATCGGCAAATCCATGATGAGAAAACCAGCAAATGTTGAAAAAAGGTTACCTATAAGGAATACAGATAAAACATGAAGATATGAGATTGAATATCTTCTCTTTATATAGAAATAACCAAAAGTTCCTTCGAGCAAAATTATTGGTATGAGAAGGAGCAACATAGGGGTATAAATCGTATAAAGTATGGGCATATAAACATCAGCATGAATCCATGTGCCCATATCAAGCATTCTACCAAACATTCTTTCCTCCATTTAACTTTTAGGCATTTTTTGCATTTTGTCTTTTTTTAACATGCCCCTGCTAATTAATATATCTTTCCGCCTGCTCACCCCTGACCCCTAACTGCTAACTCCTGGCTACTTGCCCAATCAATACTAATAAAAACCACCACTCCTATTACCCTTTTATGTCAGGCGAGCTGATAGACAATCATGTGTTCATTAGAGAGCAGAAAGAGGCATCCCAGATTTACAACAAGGGTTATCATGGTGAGCCGATGTCTGGAGGGGGGCTGAAGCTCACGCTGATTGAGGCAGCGCTCCTCCTTGAGCTTGGCAGGATTGAGGTTTTCAGAAACAATGAGAAAATCAGTATCGGGGAGCTGATTAACTATGCAACAAAAACATATCCGCAGTTTGAGATAAAATACATTGTTTACAGGGATTTCAGGCAGAGAGGATATATAGTGAAGCCTGACAGCGAGGGAATTGATTTCAAGGCATACAGGAGGGGTGAGGGGCCCAGCAAGGCAGACGCAAAGTTCTGGGTGTCAGCAGTTTCTGAAAGGGCAAAGTTCAACATATCAGAGCTGTCGGAAATGGTGGAGAAAGCAAGAAGAAACAAAAAGCGTTTTCTCATCGGCGTTGTGGATGAGGAAGGTGATTTAACATATTACAGGGTTGTGAAAATCAATCCTGCCGCAAGGGTAGAACTCAGAAAACCAGGTTTAACTGGCAGTGCTGTCTTCCTTGAGGACAGGGTGATGGTCTGGGATGAAAAACTCGCGGACGATTTGCTTCATTCAGAGTTCTACGGCAAACCAATGAGCAAAGGACTGCAGCTTTCACTGGCTGAAACACGATACCTCCTTGAAAAAAAGATTTTAGAGGTAAACGATGTGAAAAACAAAAAAAATATCTCCATCAGCAGGTTCAAACGAAAGGCGAAATCCATACAGCCAGATTTTGATTTGCGTTTCACAGTTTACAGCAACCTTAAAAACAGGGGTATGATTGTTAAAACAGGCTTCAAATACGGCGCGCATTTCAGGGTTTATGATAACGAACCTGATAAGACGCATTCAAAACTTCTTGTGCATTCTGTTCCAAAAAACTTTATTTCAACATGGCCTGAAACATCAAGAGCAGTTAGGCTTGCCCACGGCGTCAAAAAGGAGATGCTTTTCGCTAGGGTTGTGAATGACGGGGTAGAATACATCAGGATTGGCAGGGTTAGACCGTAAAGCAGAAAAGTAAAAGTTGAGGTTGTATATATACTTGTTTACAAATATGGCGTTGTCCGAGAATTGAATAGTGTATCCTGTTTTTGATGTTTTTTTCAGAAA
>JASEEW010000152.1 GCA_030019485.1 Thermoplasmatales archaeon
ATTCTATATCCACTTTTTTCATCACCATCTGCAATATCAATCTCTTCTTCTTTAACTTTTCCTTGCCATTCCTCCGGGGATAGTAATTTGTAGTTTAAATATTTTAGAGCTTCTCTTATTGTAAACATACAGCCTCTGGCAGTGGCTTCTAATCGTCCTAATGAGCCGCCAATGGATATTGGTTTTCCTGTTACAATTCCAGGAACACTGTATCCTTTATTCATACTGTATGTATCCAAAATCCATGCCATTACCTGTGGGTTGGTATACACATCTGGTGCTGGTATGTCTTTGTCAGGGCCTATCAGGATCGAAATTTCCGATGTATATCTTCTTGTAAGACGTTCTAACTCTCCAATAGACATCTCTTTGGGATTGCAAATCACCCCGCCTTTTGCTCCACCAAAAGGTATGTTAACAACAGCACATTTCCATGTCATCCATGTCGCTAATGCTCTTACCTCATCTATTATTACATCAGGATGGTATCTAATGCCTCCTTTACAAGGGCCTCTTACGTTGTTATGCTGGACTCTGTAACCTGTAAATATTTTAATATCACCTGAGTCCATTTTAACAGGAAAATTTACAGTTAATTCTCTCTGCGGGTATCTTAGATATTCATGTATGCCTTTTTTCAAGTTTAACTTCTTTGCCACAATATCTATTTGTTTTTGAGCCATTTCAAACGGATTTGTTTTTTCTACCATTTTCTCACCTCCCCTGATGGGGAAGGGTGTATATGTTTGCCCTAGCCCTATCTTAAATCTTACTAAGATGTAAACTATTAAATATTCTCTAATCCTTATTCCTTTGTCTATGCACTCAAAGGATGATGTTTTGGAGGAAATAGAAAAGGAAAAGGTGAAGTTCATACAGATGACCTTCACAGACATACTCGGCACTGTTAAAAACGTGACAATACCATCAGAGAAACTTGGTAAAGCAGTTGACGAAGGCATTTTTTTTGACGGTTCCTCTGTACTCGGCTATGCAACAATTGAGGAATCAGATATGAGGCTTGTGCCTGACCCAGGCACATTTTTGATTCTTCCATGGACAAACAATGACCTAAAAACAGCGAGGTTCCTGTGCAACATTTATGATTCCTCAGGAAAAAGGTTTGAGGGCGACCCAAGATATGTTCTGGAAAATGTTGTGAGAAAAGCAAAAGAAATGGGCCATACCGCAAATGCAGGTCCTGAATACGAGTTTTTCCTTCTTAACCTTGATGAAAAAGGCAGCCCTGTTCCAAAGCCGTCTGATTCAGGCGGGTATTTTGATTTGATGAGAGACAGAGGGGACAGTGTTAGAAAAGAAATTGTTATGTATTTAAACAAAATGGGCTTTGATGTTGAAGCATCCCATCATGAGGTAGCGCCAGGACAGCACGAGATTGATTTAACCTACTCTGATATAGTAACAAGTGCTGACAGGGTGACAATGATGAAGTATGTGACAAAAACCATTGCATTGAGGCATGCTCTTTACGCAACATTCATGCCCAAACCAATTTTTGGTGAGAACGGCTCAGGCATGCATGTGCATCTCTCACTTGTTAAAAAAGGGGAAAATGTATTCTATGAAAAAAAAGGCAGGCATGGGTTAAGCAAAAATGCATTCTACTTCCTGGGCGGTCTTTTGAAATACGCAAAAGAAACCTGCGCTGTCCTTGCATCCTGCGTTAACAGTTATAAAAGACTTGTTCCAGGATATGAGGCGCCTGTTTACATTTCTTGGGCAAACAGAAACAGAAGCGCTTTAATCAGGGTTCCTGCTGGAAGGGAAATGAAAACCAGGGTTGAGGTTAGAAACCCTGACCCTGCTGGTAATCCTTATCTCCAATTTGCTGTTATGCTGGCATCAGGACTTAAAGGTATGGAAGAAAAGATTGTCCCTCCTGAGCCTGTTGAAAAAGACATTTACAGGATGACAAATGAGGAAAGGAAAAAACTCGGGATAGGCTCACTCCCATCAAACCTTGGGGAGGCGCTTTACTACATGAATAAAAGCAGTCTTGTTAAAGAAATCATTGGCGAGCATTTATTCAAACATTATCTTTACATAAAACATAAGGAATGGGATGATTACAGAACAAGGGTGACTGACTGGGAGATTGAAAAACTGCTGCCCATTTTGTAAGGTTTAAGGTTTAAGGTTTAAGGTTTAAGGAACAAGCACGGTTCACTTACACCTGTTCCACTTACACCTTACAACTGGATTGGATTCTTCTGCACAAAACTTTTGCAGCCATTGTGAGCGCATCCACAAGTTCTGAGACAGGCGGTGAATATGATATGTCTGCTTTTGCAAGTTCAAAAATACTTAAATTGTTTCTGATAGCAAGCGCTACCATATTGACTCTCCATCCTGCATTGTCACCAACTGCCTGCCCTCCAAGTATTTTTCCATTTCTGTCAGCAACGATTTTCACAACTATTTCCCTGCTTTTTGGCATCCATTCAGGTTTTGTTCTCCCCTTCGCCTTTCCGGTTAAAACATTGTATCCAAAGTTTTTTGCTGTCTCAGAGTTGAAACCTGTTGATGCAACCTCCATTTCACCTATCATTGAGACAAATGTTCCAAGCGCCCCATCATACTTTGCGTTACCACCCGAGGCATTTATACCTGCGATTTCTCCCTGCTGGAATGCTGCTGTTGCCAGACGTGTTACTGCTGGTTTCCTGTTGATTAGATAGAATGTTTCTGCACAATCCCCTGCAGCATAAATATCCTTGACATTTGTTTCCATTTTCTCATTTACTATTATGCTTTTTTCTGTTTCAATCCCAGTATTTTTTATGAAATCAATGTTGGGGGTTGAGCCGACTGCCATGACCACAATATCCGCATCTACTCTTGAATCATCAACTTCTACAAACTCAACGTTTTCTTCACCAAAAATCTTTGCCTCCTTCCCAAGAAACACATTTACACCCTTTACTTTCAAATATTCTTTAACAACCCTGCCCATATCCTCATCCAGATTGTTAGGAAGCAGATTTTTCATTTTCTCAACAACAGAAACATTCACCCCTAATTTTTTTAACGCCAATGCAATCTCAAGACCTATTGCGCCACCGCCTATAACAACTGCATTCCTGTTTTTTTTTGCCCGCTCATATAATACTTTTGTGTTCTCTATGTTTGAAACAGCAAAAACACCTTTTCCCCAAAATCTGTTTGCCTGGTCAAAGATTATTGGTCTGCTGCCTGTTGCTATGATTAATGAATCATACCCAACTGTTTTTATATTGTTGTTTTTCAAATCCCTGATTTGAAGGGTTTTATTTTTTACGTCAACAGACAGCACCTCATGACCAAGGAGTTTCTTTAACCTGTTTGTTTCAGGAACATTGTGCTTCAACATCTCAAAATCTACTATTCCTTCAACAGCAAACGGAAGCCCGCATGGCGAAAACATGTCATAGTTCCTTTTTTCTATGATGATGATTTCATTCTTTCCTGAGGTCATTGCGGATTTTGAGGCATAAAATCCTGCGGTGCCAAACCCTATTATCACAGTTTTGTTCATCGGTGGTAGAGAAAAGAACCTGCTATATCAACATTTTGCGAAAACTATATATAGAAGAACTAACTATATTATATATGGTGGATAGGAGAGAGCAAACACTTGCAACCCACAAACATCTCATTTTCCTCTGACACACCTGAGATTTTTTACTCTCTCCCCACGAACAATTTTTTCCAAGAATTTGTATCTAATGACCTTACGTAGAGAGAGAAAAAATAGGAGGAATTTGCACAAACATTATGGTAATTCCGACTGATTTTTTACTCTCTCCCCACGAACAAAACATCGGAGATTTACTTTTTGAGAACTTACGTAGAGAGAGAAAAAATAGGAGGAATTTCCGCAAACATTATGGTAATTCCGACTGATTTTTTACTCTCTCCCCACGAACATAC
>JASEEW010000006.1 GCA_030019485.1 Thermoplasmatales archaeon
TATTGTACACATGCAATTTGGTCATTATCTCAAGCGGATATCAAAGTGTTCACAAGGGTGTATGAGTGGGATGAGAATGGACACTTTGTGGACTGTCATGAGGTAAGGATGTATACATTGAGTAGCAGTGGTAATGAAAACAAGTATGTAAACAAGAATATAAAGGACGGCATGAAGATTACATGGACACCTGGTCACTACTACAGTACTGAGATTGCTGTTCATACACATGCCACTGCCTCATCCCAGTGGATATCATATAAAGAATCCATATTCTTTTCATTTTCTAGTGCAGCCGCAAGAACTCATATGGAGAGTACAACATGGTATATTCAAAGTTGATAAGGATAAAAAAGAAGACAGATACGGGTAAATGGAAGCCTTTAGCAGTGTCGCTATTATTTATCTGCCTTTTGCTTCCTGTTTTCCCATTTGTGGCGGAAGCAGGGTCAGCAGAAAAATCTATTTATACAACAGTGTGGGAGGATGATTATGGTGATGTGGTTTGGGGTGATCCCAATGTTACTACGGATAAAAAACCGCATATCGATCTTAAAGCCTGCTATGTTGGAAACAACAACACAACACTTTTCATAAGAATGGATGTTTACGGAAGTATAAAAGATAATGATAATGTCATCTATATATGTCAGTTTGAAACATACGGGGATGCGGCTGGGGTAAATTATAAAAATAAACGGGCAGTTTTCTCTACAAGTGGGGGTGCAAGTCATGATATACCTGCATACTATACAGGGTCATCTCTATTTTTTGAGGTTCCTATAGGGTATTTTGAGAATGCAGAATGTATTTGGAACGGCTCAATGTTGGGGGTTTGGCCTAGGGCGGATGACCATAGTTATGAATGGTACACAGATTCTATTGAGATACATAGATACAATCTTACAAACTATCGTGAGCGAGAAGGTTTTCCGAGGGCATATATTGAGTATATTTTACCAAGTCCTGCTATAGCAGGAGATACTGTTTATTTTTCAGGGTATGGTATAACATCAGAGAACGCATCTATTGTTGAGTATGAGTGGATTGTCAATGGAGAACTCATGAGCAATCAATCATCATTTGCTATAGAGAATATTTCTACCGGCGCTTATATTTTCTTCAGAGTCAAAGATAGTAATAATAATTGGTCAAAACAAATAGTTGAAAGATTATATGTTGATTCTTCCGAGCTGCTTGATTGGCCTGTTGTTAAAATTCTCTCTTTATCAAGCGGCGAAAAGGTTTCTGGGAATGTAAAAATTGCATATGAGGCACATAGTAAGGGTAACAGAACTCTTAAAAGAATAGAGTTACAAATAGACGCTGAGGATTGGATAACGATATTAGATGATCTAAATGTAAAAAATGTAAGTAGTCATTATTACTGGGATTCTACAAAGGTAGAGAATGGCTGGTATACGATACGCGTGAGAGCCTATGATGACACTGGGAATTGGTCTACTGATTTTCATATGGTTTACGTAGACAACACGATATGGGGCATACCTAAAAAAGAGCTAACATTAATCTTCTCAATAGTTACTATAATGGGTGTAATCATAGCTTTGATAGCGATAAAGACAAAAATAAAGAAAAGGAAAAATATGATTGATGAGGGAATGATATGAAGAAAAAAGAATTATCTACGGGAAAAACAGACAAAAAAAATGAGATTAATGTTTACTCTGTTGATGGAAAAATCAAAAAAAGAATGAAACTGTCAGAGCTGTTCAATGAACCGCTCAGGATTGATCTCATCATGAAAGCAGTGAAGAGCAGCAGGGCGAACAGACGTCAGAGATATGGTTCAAGTAAAGAATCAGGGAAAAGGCATGCAGTACATTCCGTCGGAAAAGGGTTTGGTATGTCAAGGGTGCCCAGACTTCAGGACAGAACAGGCAGTTTTGCCCCTGGTACCGTGGGCGGGAGAAGGGCGCATCCCCCAAAATCTGAGAAAAAATGGAAGGAAAAAATGAATAAAAAAGAAAAAAGAAAAGCTGTGAGGTCAGCGATTGCGGCAACATCCAGCAAAGAGATTGTAATTAAAAGGGGTCATGTTTTTAATGAAAAAATTACCCTTCCAGTTGTTGTTGAGGACGATTTCGAAAACATGAAGACAACCAAAGAGGTCATAAATGTTTTTCAGTCTATAGGTGTTTATGATGATATTTTAAGGGCAAAAAACAACTGCCATATAAGAGCCGGAAAAGGAAAAGGCAGGGGCAGAAAATACAGAATACCAAAAAGTGTTTTGGTTGTTGTTTCAAAAAAAAGAGGGATTGAAAAATCTGTTAATAATCTTTTAGGTGTGGACATAGTGACATTAAAGGGTTTGAATGCAGAGTTACTCGCACCAGGTGGTGCGCCTGGCAGGTTAACGGTTTTTTCCGAAAGCGCATTCAAGGAGGTTGGTAAAATTGAGTGAGATTATTTTTCATCCTTATGTTACAGAAAAAACAATGAATCTTATGGAAAAAGAAAACAAGCTTGAGTTTGTTGTTAGAAGAAATGCAAAAAAGAATGAGATTAAAAAAGCAGTGGAGGAGATGTTTGCGGTAAAAGTAGAGGATGTGAACACAAGAATAAGGCATGACGGGAAGCACGCTGTTGTGAAACTTGCAGAGGGTTATTCTGCTGAGGATATTGGAATGAGAATCGGGGTGTTCTAAAGGTGTAAGTGGTAAGGTGTAAGTGGTAAGTATGGATAAGATAAAGGGGTTTAAGGAACTGGGAGTGTGGCAGAAAGGCCATAAACTCGTATTAGACATCTATGATGTTACACAAAAATTTCCAAAAGATGAAAAGAAAGAAATTGGTAAAATGTTGAATGGACTTATTAAGTCATTAAATGGAAAAAAGAAACCCGCCCTTACACCTTACACCTTAAACCTTAAACCTTATAGGGGGTGTTCTAATGGGTAAAAGAATCATTTCAAGGAGAAGGGGCAGTGGCGGAATATATTCTGCGCCAAGCCACAAGTACAAGGCGGATGTGAAATATCCCAAGGGCGATAATGTCTCAGGTGTTGTAACCGAGTTTATTCATGACCCTGGGAGGACTGCTCCACTTGCAGTTGTGGATTTTAATGGTAAAAAGGAATTCATGCTCCCGGCCGAAGGAGTAACAACAGGCCAGAGTATTTCAATTGGAGCATCATTTGGGCATGGAAACGTATTACCAATTGGAAGTATTCCTGAAGGTACAAAAATATTTAACATAGAGGGTGAATTTGGTGATGGGGGGAAATTTGTCAGGTCTGGGGGAACATTTGCAACAATTATCAGCCATGGTGAGAGAACAGTTGTTCAGCTCCCCTCCGGGAAGTTCAAATCACTCAGCTCTAAATGCAGGGCGACCATTGGTGTTGTGTCAGGTGGCGGAAGACCTGAGAAACCATGGGCAAAGGCAGGAAAAAAATATCATGCTATGAGAAGCAAGGCAAAGGTGTATCCAATAGTAAGCGGAGTGGCTATGAACCCTGTTGACCATCCTCATGGTGGGGGCAGTCATCAGCATGTCGGCAAAACATCGTCGCTTCCGAGAGGCGCTCCTCCCGGAAGGAAGGTTGGGCATATTGCCCCTAAGAGAACAGGTAAGGTGAAATGATGAGAGTAGTTAGGGTCAAGGAGTTAGGGGTCAGGGGGAAAAACTGTTCCCTAACCCCTGACTACTGGCTACTAACTACTACACATGGGGTGAAATGATGGCTGAAAGAGAAAGGAAAAAAATTGTTACAAGGAGAAAAAAAGAGTTTACATACAGGGGTCATACTTTAGAACAGATGCAGGCAATGCCAAAGGATGAGCTCATAAAAATACTGCCTGCAAGGGCCAGAAGGTCACTGAAAAGAGGACATAGTGAAGAAAGTCAAACATTTTGGAAACAGGTGAGAAAAGGCAAAGAGATCGTTGAAACACACGGG
Organism: Thermoplasmatales archaeon; assembly: GCA_030019485.1. Classification (GTDB taxonomy): domain Archaea; phylum Thermoplasmatota; class JASEFT01; order JASEFT01; family JAUWIS01; genus JASEEW01. The sequence continues at coordinate 3,927 of JASEEW010000006.1, forward strand.
AGAGACATCATTGTGCTGCCAGAACTTGTCGGCAGAAAGATCGGGATTCATAATGGTAAAGAGTTCAGGGTTGTTGAGATAATCCCAGAAATGATCGGGCATTATCTTGGAGAGTTCGCATTAACAAGAAGGTTTGGCACTCATTCAGGACCTGGTGTTGGTGCGACAAGGTCAAGCAAGTACCTGCCACTTAGGTGAAAGACATGGCGAAGATTGATTACTCAGTAAAGGTTGAACCTGAAAACACATCAAAGGCTATTGGCAGGGAGCTGCATATTTCGCCAAAAAAATCCATGGAGATATGCAAGATGATAAAGGGAATGAAAACAACCCTGGCAAAAAGTTTCCTCGAGGATGTTATAGCATTGAAAAAACCTGTGCCGTTTAGAAGATTCAAGAGGGATGTGCCGCACAGGAAAGGAAAAGGAATCATGTCTGGCAGATATCCGAAAAATGCTGCTTTAGGCATACTGCAAACAATAGAGCATGCAGAGCATAATGCAGAATACAAGGGACTTGACCCCGAGGTTATGTTTATTAACCATGCTGCTGCGCACAGGGGACAGATAACCCAGGGCAGGATGCCCAGAGCAATGGGCAGGGCAACAGCAAAAAACAAACATACAACAAACATTGAAATAATATTAAAGGAAAGTGAGGAATAAATGGTAAGCGAAAGGAAGTTTATATCGGAAAATGTTAGAAGGGTGCTGCTCAAGGAGCACATCAGAAAAGAGGTTGAAAGAGCAGGCTTTGGCGGGCTTGAAATTCAGAGAACACCAATGGGCACAAGGGTAACACTGATTGCTGAAAGACCTGGGATGGTGATTGGGAAAGATGGAAGAGCAATCAAAAATCTAACAGAAACAATCGAAAAAAAATTCGCATTTGACAATCCCCAGATTGAGGTAGAGGAGGTTAAAAACCCAAATCTGAATGCCAACATTATGGCAAGAAAACTTGCAGATTCGCTTGAGAGGGGATGGAAGTTCAGAAGAGCAGGTCATTCAACTGTTCAGAAAATCATGGAAGCAGGTGCAAAAGGATGTCAGGTGATAATTGCAGGAAAACTCACAGGTGAGCGGCACAGGACTGCAAAGTTCACAGCAGGACACATAAAGCACAGTGGTGAGACAGCAAGCATATGGATGGAAAAAGGTTATGCAACCGCGTTAACAAAACCAGGCATATTGGGCGTAAAGGTTCTGATAATGAATCCTGATGCAAAACTACCGGATGAAATCAGGATACTGACAGCAGAAAAAGGGATGGAAGAAAAAAAACCTGAGAAAACTGAAGAAAAAAAGAAGGAGGAAAAAAAAGAAGAAGTGAAAAAGGCAAGCAATATTATAAAAAAACTGAAAAAAAAGATTAAGGAACCAGGGGTGCTTGAAGAGGTTGAAGTATGAAAGCAAAGGAAATCAGGGAGATGACATCTGAGGACAGGGAGAAAAAACTTAAGGAAATGAGAATTACGCTCATGCATGAAAGGGGTGTAGCAGCCATGGGCGGCGCACCATCAAATCCTGGCAGGATAAGCACACTGAGGAAGGATATTGCCAGGATACTAACCATAATAAGGGAGGAAAGAAAGTAGTGGCTGAAATATGTCCGATCTGTGGACTGCCAAAGGAGCTCTGTGTTTGCGAAGAAATTGCGAGAGAACAGCAGAAAATCAAAATATACACCGAGAAAAGAAGATACGGCAAAACCGTAACCATTGTAGAAGGAATAAAATCTGATATAGACATAAACGATCTTGCAAAAAAACTGAAAACAGAATGCGCGTCCGGCGGAACAGTAAAAAACGGGAACATTGAGCTGCAAGGGGACCATAAAACAAAGGTGCAAGGGGCGTTAAAGAAAATAGGCTTCATTGCAGAGATAAGATGAGCAGAAAAACACTTGTCCAGGAAACACTGATAGGCCTGGAGGTTGAGGTCACAGAAGCCAGATGCAAAGAATACATCGGCTTAAAAGGCAGAATCATTGATGAAACAAGAAACACCTTCCTCCTTGAAAACGACAGAATAAGAAGGATTCCAAAAAAGGATGTAAAATTTGCAATCATAACATCAGAAGGGAAGCGCATAGAGGTAAACGGGTCTGCGCTCATGCACAGGCCTGAGGACAGAATCAAAAAAATAGGGTGAAAGAAATGGCTGAGAAAAAAACAAAGAAAAGGTATGACATTGGTGTGGACGTTAAAATACCTGAAAATGTGTGTGATGACAAAAAATGCCCATTTCATGGCAGTCTGTCTGTAAGAGGACAGATGATTGAAGGAATGGTTGTAAGCAGCAAAATGAAAAACACGGTCATAGTGGAAAAGGAGAGGCTGAGGTACATTCCTAAATATGAAAGATATGAAAAAAGAACAGGCAGATACCCCGCGCACAACCCGCCATGCATAAACGCAGGTGCTGGGGACAGGGTTAAAATCATGGAATGCAGAAAACTCAGTAAAACTGTTGCATTCGCAGTTATTGAAAAAATTGGAGGATAATATGAGAGTAGTTAGTAGCCAGGGATTAGGGATTAGGGGCGTTCAAGTAGCCAGTAGTCAGAAGTTAGGGTTTAGGGAAAAACAATTCCCTAGCTCCTATCTACTTGCCCCTAACTCCTTGCCAGCCCTAGCCCCTAACTACTGGCCCCTAACTACTATGCATGGGGTGATAACATGAAAGGGATGCCTGGAAGGATGACAAGAGGACTGCCTGTCGGTGCTCGACTGGAATGTGCGGACAACACGGGCGCCAAGGTTGTTCAAATAGTCACAGTACCAAAATATCATGGAACCCACAGAAGATACCTTTCTGCGGGTGTAGGTGATCTGCTCATTGTTTCTGTTAAAAAGGGAGCACCTGAAATGAGACGTCAGGTTTTGAATGCGGTGATTATCAGGCAGAAAAGACCGTTTAGAAGACCTGATGGTACAATGGTTTCTTTTGAGGATAATGCTGCTGTTATCACAACACCAGAAGGTGAGGTTAAAGGCTCAGATATCAAAGGACCTGTTGCAAGAGAAGCGGCTGAAAGATGGCCGAGGATAGCAGCAATAGCAGCAACAATTGTGTAGGTGAAAAAAATGTCAATCCAACCAAGAAAGCAGAGAAAAATGAGGTACAACGCACCAATCCACAGAAGAAGGAAAATGATTGCGTCACATTTGACTGAGGAGCTGATGCTCAAGTACAATAAAAGGTCTGTCACTGTTAAAAAGGGTGACACCGTAAAAATTATCAGGGGCGGTCTTAAAGGTCATATTGGTAAGGTTGCATCTGTGGACCTTAAAAATATGAAAATCACAGTGGAAGGTGCGACTGTGGCAAAGGCGGATAAGAGCCAGGTTGCGAGGCCAATTGACCCATCAAATGTTATTGTTACTCATCTTGATTTATCAGACTCATGGAGAAGCAAAAAAATAGGTGAAAGTAAAATCAAGAGGAAAAGGAAAATAAAAGAAAAAAAAGAAGAAATAAAAAAGGAAAAGGCTGAAAAAGGGGTTGAAGAAAAGAAAGGTGTTAAGAAGGAGGAAAAATCTGAAGAATTAAAAGAGAAGGTAGAAGAAGAGGAAATGAAAAAGGAAAAGGAAGAAAAAGTAGAAAAGAAAATAGAACCAGAAAGTGAAATAAAAGAGTCAAAGAAAACGGAATTAAAAAAAGAGGTTGAGGAAAAAGCGGAAGAAGAGGAAGTAGAGGAAAAGATAGAACCAGAAAAAGATGAAGCGAATGAAACAACAGAAATAAAAAAAGAGGTTAAAGAAAAAGGGGAAAAAGAAGAAGAGAAAAAAACGGTGAAGAAGGTGAAACAGGAAAAAAATGAAATGAAAGAGTTAAAGAAAGAAGAAACAAAAGAAAAAACTGAGGAAAAAGCAGGAAAAAAAGAAGAAACTAAAAAAAAGGTGATTGAGGAAAAAAAAGAGAGTGAAGAGTCAGAGGTGAAATCATGAGCAGACATCTGAAAAGATTGGTGGCACCAAAATCATGGCCTATTCCAAGGAAAACATATGCATGGGTTGTTAAAAGCAGGCCTGGTCCCCATCCAACAGAAAGGGGTTTGCCGCTACTGATGATAATAAGGGATATTTTGCATTATGCTGACACGGCAGTTGAAACAAAAAGAATAATCTCGTCAGGGGAAGTGTTTGTGGATGGAAAAATAGTGAAGGATTACAAAAGACCTGTTGGTCTTATGGATGTTTTGTCAATACCGAAAACAAAGGAGCATTTCAGGGTTATGATTGATCCTAGGGGAAAAATCAGACTGTCAGCAGTCCCAGAGGATAATGCTAAATGGAAACTGGTAAGGGTTGAAAACAAGACAACATTAAAAGGTGGGAAAACACAGATAAATCTGCATGACGGCAGAAACATACTCACAGACGAAAAACACAGCCCTGGTGATACACTGAAGATTGAGCTGCCATCCCAGAAAATACTTGACAGCTATCCTCTTGCAAAAGGAAATAAAGCACTAATTATGGGAGGAAAACACGCAGGTGAGGTCGCAACAATAACAAATTATGAGGTTACAAAAAGCCCGAAACCAAACATTGTATATTTCGAAAAGTTTTCAACGATAAAAAAGCATGTTTTTGTCATAGGTGAAAAGAAATCTGAGGTTGTACTGCCGGAGGTGAGCGTAGTATGAATGTTATGAGAAACCCCAGGATTGAGAAGGTTGTTGTGAACATATGCGTGGGTGAGGGGGGTGAAAAACTCATCAAGGCAGAAAAGGTGCTGCAGCTGGTTACAGGCAGAAAATCTGTTAGAACTGTTTCAAAAACAATAAACAAGGACTGGGGCATAAAAAAAGGCATGCCCATTGGATGCAAAGTCACATTAAGGAATGAAAACGCTGAAAAATTTCTAAAAGATGCACTCTGGGTCAGGGATAATAAAATACCTGATTACTCCTTTGATGATAATGGAAACCTTTCATTTGGCATCCCTGATTACACAGATTTTCCAGGGATGAAATACGACCCAAAGATAGGGGTGATGGGGATGGATGTGTGTGTAACCATGGGCAGGGCCGGTGCCAGGGTGAAAAACAGGAAAAGATGCGCGCATAAGATTCCCAGGAAACACAGAATGACTTATGAGGAAGCAACAACATTCATCAAAAACAGGTTTGGTATTGAGGTGATAGAATGAAAGTAGTCAGGGATCAGGGCAAACATCCCAGCTGTGTAGACACGCAAATTGCTACAACTCGTAAACTGGGAAGTTTGGGACTAGGGGCTAGGGAAAAAAGGACAAAGTGCCCCCTAGCCCCTAACTACTATCTACTAACTCCTACACATGGGGTGATGGAATGAAAAGGAAAGCCTCTGAAAGAAAAAAAAAATATGGCAGGATAGATGGGTGCGTAAGATGCGGGAGGAAAAGAGGCATTGTCAGAAGGTACAGGATGCATCTCTGCAGGCAGTGCTTCAGGGAAATAGCACCAGAATTAGGGTTCAAAAAATATTCATAGGTGATAAAAATGCAGCAGGATATACTTAATGATGCGCTCTCAGTAATCAAGAATGCGGGAAACGCGGGCAAGGCCGAATGCATGATTAAGGCATCAAAACTTATCGGCAAAGTGCTCGGCGTTATGCAGGAAAAAGGCTACATCGCCTCCTTTGAATACATTAATGATGGAAGGGGTGGAAAATTTAACGTAAAACTTTCGGGAACAATAAACAACTGCGGTGTGATAAAACCAAGATTCTCAGTAAAAAGAAAGAATCTTGAAAAGTTTGAATCAAGATACCTGCCTGGGCAGGATTTTGGTGTTCTAATACTCACAACAACCCATGGTGTTGTCTCACATTCCAAGGCAAAGGAAATAGGAACAGGCGGGAAACTGCTTGCTTATGTGTATTAGGGTGGATGAATGATGAATATGAGTAAGAAAAGGAAAATGATGATAGGAGGGATGAAAATATGAGTAAGAAAGGAAAGATACTGGTAGGGGTTGCTGTGGTTGTAATAATTATAACAAGCACAGTGTTCCTCTGTTGGAGGATGACTAACTGGAAAGTAGGAAATCGGCCTTTTGAATGGGAGATACAGATGAGTGCAGAGAATAACACAACTGGTTGGACAATTACTATAACAGATATTATAGAATATCGTGGTAGTACAATGTTGCATCATAATATAACAATACCACCAGAACAGATAACTTATAGGCTTGATGGATACAGACCTGATGGTTCAAGAGGTCTTCTAGATCCACGCTCACCAGATGTTACCGGTGAAAAGCTTGTGTGGAAAAACATAACAGAAATAAAGGGAGAGCCATCAATCCCCTATAATATCACTTGGAATGACAATGACCACAACGATTTACTCAGCGTTGGCGATATATTTTTTATAAGTGCTACAGGGGGAGCTGATGGCAAAGTTGAAAATGGATTTGGTTTTGGGCTAACTTATGGAGGGAGATGTAATTATCTCTATGTGAATTGGTTTGGTTAATAAAATTAGGAGAGTGATAAAAAATGAAAAAACAAAATCGTATGGAAAAAATTGTGCGAAGATTAGTAATAGTCTCTATAGTAGTGGTGTTATTCGGAACATTAGTTCCACTACTAGGGAGCGCTGTTGAAGAGGGGAAGGTAGAAAACCAAGAAAATTATCTTGGAGTTGAAAACACAAGAATTGGGTTAAATAGAGTAGAAAATGTAAAATTCTCTAACGCAATCACTATCTCAAAATCCTGTGACATAACACCACCAGAGATCACAGATATTCAATGCATTCCAGCAAATCTAACCTATGCCAGATGGATAAATATCACAGCAAATCTCACAGATGACATAGAGGTCAATGTTGTGAAATTAAACATTACACATTCAGAGCTGGGAACAGCGAACATCCCAATGAAAAACACACCAGGAACAAACATATATTACTCCAGCAGCACAGTTATTGCATCAGGCACTTGGTTGAAGGGAGACAAAAATATAATATGGAATGAGGCATATTTAGAGAAATAGGAGGAATGAAAGTATGAATAGAAAAAGAAAGATGATGATAGGGGTTGCGGTGGTTGTAGTAGGGATTTTGATAGGGAGCATGTTTGTAGGTGATTTTTTAGATAAAGAAAAGTCTGAGACACCAAAAATGGGACCAGACATAGATTTAATAATATCTACCCCACCTAAACTTAATGAAACCAGTAGATTACAGCTTATCATAAATGATCCGTATAACTTATCTGCTCCATTTGGCCTTATGGCAGTTATCTGGTTACCTCAAGGTTTCATTTGTGTTGATGGTAACACTATATGGGCGGGAAACATCACAAATGTTACAGTGGGACAACCTCTTGTGCTAATTGATTGTACAATAAAAGCGGTAGAAACTGGGAACTGGACAATTGGAGCAATATTCTATCCTCAAATGATTGAGAATCTTACATTTAATGCGTCTACCTTCTCCTTCGAGAACATCTCATATGTACATAGCTTTTTTGTAAAAAAGGCTTTTCTCACCTTATCTATATCCGAAGACTCAGCGGAAATTACTGATTATCAGAGCGGCCCCCCATTTGAAAAACATAGCCATAGGACTTCTGGTTCATCTGTAAGTATAAACCTATCCATTTCAAATGCACCACACATAAATCAAACAGCTAACATTATATGCACACTATTTTCACACACTGTTATACCAAATACCAATGCTCAAATATTGTTACCAGAAGGATTTGCTCTTGTAGATGGTAATCTGTCATGGCAGGGAAATCTCACTCCAGAAGACAAAGTAGAACTTAATGCTACTATAAAATCTGTCGAAAATGGCAACTGGGCTATTGAGGCCTATATGCAATATGATACACCCAACGGTAGTATAATTGGTGGGAGAGATTATCTTTATCTTACTGTGCTCAATGATTCTGCGTGGATGAATAACGGTCCACCATTTGATACAAGCGTATCTAAAAAAGCCATTTCTTTTAATTCTTCCGAAATAAACTATACTGACATACAGCCTGTAAATCTGGGGGGCATTACAATAGATAACTCAAGTTACTATGATATAAGACCCATTCCCAACTCTACCTCCCATGAAAATCAAACTTCATCCACTAAATATTCTGTTTCATCAAAAAATTCTAAATCCCCTGGCACAGTAAAAGTATATGGTTATATGCTTTATAAAAATATTCATACGCGAGACTCAGATGGTGATCCCATGCCAGAATCATGTCATCCGTATACAGATAATTACGATTCCGATACCGATCCTGATCCCAACGTTAGGCGAGCTATGAATATATATCATAGGGGTGCAACATCTATAGGAGTGCACTTTAAGAAAATAGAAATAGAAAGCGGGTTTGACCATTTGTATGTTATGGATGGAAGCAATAATATTGTATGGCAAAGTGAAACAGATTATGTTGGAAAAGTTACATACGAAGATTTAATGATAACCGTGTATGATAGTGTGGTAAGAATACGATTAAAAACAGATGATAGTGTCACATACTGGGGTTTCAAAGTTGATTACTATACTACCTTCCCCTTATATCTTCCTGCAAGAGGGGTTGAAGTACAGATATGGGATGATGAATATTTTATAGATATCTGGCTTGGAACAACACTCACAAATGAAAATGGATATTTTGAATGCACTGTTGCTAATGATGCAGAAACATGGCCTGATGGAGGCACAGCAGATATATATGTGCGTGCTCTTGCCAGATCCAGTGTTTTAGAAGTAGGTGATGGGACATGGGTATATGATTTTTATACTAAGACATATTGGGATGTTTCTGATGGTACGTTGAATGTCGGCAGATGGTACTGTCCATCAAGTGAAAATGGTGCTTGGCAAATTTATGACACAATTCTATATGGTTTTAGTTACATGTACAACGCACCATGGGGTGGTAACTCCTACAAGGTTCCAAAAGTTCCTGTAACATGGCCAGCCAGTACCACAGAATTTAACCCCACTTTAGAGTGGATATATATAAAAAGTGGGCATGCACAATGTGCAGACGTGGTTCTTCACGAATACGGGCACCACGTAATGTATAACATTTATGGTAACTGGCTACCATCAGCAGGCGGTACTCATCAGTGGGATAAATATGCATCGAGCAAAGAACGGGCATGGGCAGAGGGCTGGGCAGACTTCTTTTTCGCACCAGTTCAAATATGGTCAGGGCATGGGGACAGATTTTATGATGATTATTATCAGGGTTTTTATATTGACTTAGAGGCTGTTCCATGGTGGACTCAGACAGGTGATCAAAATGAAGGGTCTATAGCAGCAGCACTATACGATATCTATGACAGCGATGATGAATTTGATAACGTAAACGATGTCCCTGTATATGATACATTTGATGGTGGTTTTGGACTTATATGGGATGTTATTCGTACTCAAACAGACAGTAAGTTTTCCGAGTTTTGGAGTGCATGGAAATCCAGATACAGTGGTGACACATATAAAATACATTATGCCAAGGTAGTAATGTATCGGAATAAAATAGACTACAATCTCAATGCCCCCACATGCACTGTTACAAATCTTGGCACAGGATGGTACAAGGGCACAATCACGCTTTCTGCAACGGCATCAGACACAGATAGTGAGGACACATCATACTTGCAAGTAGAGTTTCAGTATTCTACAGATCATACTAACTGGATACTTATAGGTATAGGCACAACTTCGCATGGTGTATCGAACATAATCTGGGACGCAAGCAGGATAACAGATGACTCTGTTTGGGTTAGGGCAAGAGCTTTTGATGGTATGGAATACTCCAGTTGGGATGAATGTAATTCCTCATTCAAAGTGGATAACACAGCACCAACAAGTAATGTAAATACAATTTCACCATACTGGCAAAATACTTCACCGCTAACAATCACTGCAACCGCCTCTGATGCAACTAGCGGAGTAAAAAATGTAACTCTATGGTATAGATATTCAACAGATAATACGACTTGGGGTGGCTGGGTATTGTTTGGCACAGATACTGTGTCACTGTGGTCTTGGAGTTTCAATTTCCCGAATGGAACAGGGTATTATCAATTCTATACAAGGGCAAGAGATAACGCAACAAACTATGAAGCACCTGGAAGTGCAGATGCGATCTGCGGATATGATAACACGATTCCAACAAGTAATGCAAATGCGATCTCACCATATTGGCAAACAATATCACCTATTACAATCACAGCAACAGCAAGCGATACGGTTAGTGGATTAGCAAGTGTTGAGTTATGGTATAGGTATTCAGCGGATAATACGAGTTGGGGTGCATGGACTAATTTCGGTGCTGATACAGTATCGCCATGGTCTTGGTCGTTTACCTTCCCGAACGGCACAGGATACTATCAGTTTTACAGCAGAGCAAGAGATAACGCTACTAATTACGAAGCAGCACCTGGAAGTGCAGATGCCATCTGCGGCTATGATAACGCTGCACCGACAAGTAATGTAAATGCAATTTCGCCATACTGGCAGAATACTTCACCAGTAACAATTACAGCAACAGCAAGCGATACTGGGTACAGCGGTCTAGCAAGCGTAGAATTATGGTATAGATATTCAACCGATAACAGTAGCGGGGGTGGTTGGGTGTTGTTTGGTACGGATACAGCCTCACCATGGTCCTGGTCATTTACCTTCCCGAACGGCACAGGATATTATCAGTTCTACAACAGGGCAAGAGATAATGCAACCAACTATGAATCTGCGCCTACAACTAGAGATACGCTCTGCGGTTATGATAACACACCCCCTTCATCGTATGTGATTCCACTTCCTGCATGGAGTAAACAAACCTTTACAGTTTCATGGACCGGTTCAGACTTGTCTGGAATAGCATCATACGATGTTCAATATAAAGTTGGTAGTGGGAGTTGGGTAAACTGGCTTAGCAGTGTTTCAGATACAAGCGCAACATTTACATTTGGTGAGCATTTGAAAACTTATTACTTTAGATGCCGGGCGAGGGATAATGCAGGAAACGTTGAAGGGTATCCTACAGGGGATGGGTATGATACATACACAAGTGTTGATGCAATGGCTCCAGAGGCACCGGCTCTTAGCGAAACACATTGTGGCACAGGATGGACAACCCATGATACGCCGTACTTGACATGGAACAAACCATATGATGATGGTTCGGGAGTGAGTTACTATAGTATTGTGAGAAATGGATATCCTATAGACATTACATCAAATTTATATTATCATTATTCACCGCTTGATTCAGGGACATACATATTCAATGTCTACGCAGTAGATAATGCAGGTAATGAAGGAATATGGTCAAATTCTGTTACTGTGAATATAGATATCACACCACCTGAAAGTTCTGTGAACACAATTTCGCTGTATTGGTTTAACTCATCAATAACAATTACTGCGTCAGCATCTGATTTGCATAGCGGTGTTGCGAGTGTAGAATTATGGCATAGATATTCTACTAATAATGCAACTTGGGGTAGTTGGACTTTGTTCGGCACAGATACAGCTACACCGTGGTCATGGAATTTCACTTTTCCTAATAGCGATGGGTATTATCAGTTCTATAGCAGGGCAAGAGATAACGTTACTAATTATGAGACCGCACCTGGAAGTGCAGATGCAATCTGCGGTTATGATAAAACACCTCCTTCTACCCCTGTTCTTCAGACACCGGAAAACGGTAACAGCACACGGGATAGGACACCAACATTTACATGGCAGATATGCAGTGATAATATAGGCGGAAGTGGAGTTGGTTATTATAATTTGCAGGTAATGGATGCTAGTTTCACTGTTGTTATAAATCTCGGTATAGATCCGTCATCCTCATCTTATACACCACCAAGGGCATTGGATTTAGAATTCGGTGTTCATTATTGGCAGGTGAGAACAGTGGATAATGCTGGTAACATTGGTGATTGGAGTGAAACATGGAGTTTTACTGTGCACCGGGTTTATGGTGTTGATTTGGAGCCGGAAGAACAAATGGCGAGAATGGTATCACCGGGTGCTACTGTTACGTTCACAATTGTTGTGACAAACACAGGTAATGATTTTGATACGATTACGTTAACCCCGGATTCTATGGTGAATCCAAAGAATGTTTCTTTGGATTATGATGAATCTGCAAGTATAGTGTTAACGGTTACAGCACCAAGTGTTGAGGGAGCGGCGGTGCTTGTTATTGTTAATGGGAGTTCACAAAATGATAGTACGAAGTTTGATAATGTTTCATGTTGTGTGATAACAACGATTTCAGGTGGTGGAGATGGAGGTGGTGGGGGTGGAATTAAAATAGTCCTTCCTATTCGTCCTGGTGATATTCTTCCTGATGGTTTAATTGATGGTTTTGATATTGGGATAGCTGGTCGTGTAGAATTGCCTGGTATGGTGCTGGATGGCGATCTAGGGCATTTACCAAGTTCAAGAAATCCTGGTTTTTGCATAAACAGGATTATAGATATAAGACGTGATTGGTTTGATTTACCAGGTTTTTTACCACATCCATGGTATTGTGAAGTGAATAATATCTATCAGTTGTATTATGTTAATGTTTCTAATCCTTTCAACAGCACAATCATCGTAAACCTATCAATCTATGGTGTTCCAGAAGGCTGGGATGCATATCTAAGCAACTACTCTATTACTCTGGAGCCAGATGAATACATTATAGTAACCCTTACTGTTGTTATACCCAAGACTACAACGATTGGTCAGACTACGGTTTGGGTTCTTGGAACAATTCAGGACTATGATTATGTTTTCATGTATGGTATAAATGTTACTGTTGGAGAACTGCCTGTAGCAATCGCAAGGGTTGAGACTTCTTATTTCGTGATTCTTGAAAATGATGTCTTGGTTTTTAATGGTTCTTATTCCTTTGATCCTGATGGAACAATTTTTAGTTATGAGTGGGATTTTGGTGATGGAACCAATGGTACAGGCATGGCAGTAGAACATAGCTACGAAAATGCTGGAAACTATGCTGTAACGCTAATTGTGAGGGATAATTATAATCTTACCAACTCTACCCGTTTTGTTGTTTCTGTTGAACGTCATTCTTTTGAGGTAAATATTCAGCAAATAAACACGGTGGTTAGACCTGGTGGAACAGCAGTTTACATGATAAACATAAAAAACACAGGAACAATAAGTGATACATACATGTTAAGGATGAATGGTCTGGTTTCTTCTTGGGGTTACCCTGACAGTATGTATGTTGGTGTTTCTGCTGGTGGATCAATAACACTATATCTAAAGGTAACCGTTCCATCAGACTTTCCATTGATGTATAATACAACATATAATTTCACAGTTACAGTAACCTGTATGCATGATCAAACAACAATGAGTAACGCACCGCTCGCATGTACTGCTGATGAAACACTAACAGTTATTGCAACCAAGGAGAGTAAAACAAGATACATGATAAACGAGGTTGAGGAGTTGATAACACTGCTGGATAACATGAGTATTCAACAGGGTATTAAAAATAGTTTGAAATCAAAACTGGAAAACGCACTGAATAAACTCAACACAGCATTGGATGATATTCTTAACGGTGACAACGATCATGCAGACAACATGCTCAACACTGCACAAAATCAGATAAACGCATTCATCAACGAGGTTGAGGCACAGAGAGGGAAAAAGATAAATGATGGTGATGCAGATATGCTCTTAGATATGGGCCAAACATTAATAAATCATATTAATGAAACCATGGAGGAATAAAACATGCCAGTCTCAGCAGAAATAAAACAGGAAATAAAAATACCTGAAGGCGTTGATATAACAGTTGAAGGAAGGAAGATAACAGTGAAAGGTGAAAAAGCAACACTTGAAAGGATTTTGTCTCATCCAAAAATCAGGTTTGAAAAAAAGAACAACATTATTATCGTTGATTGTAAAATGCCGACAAAGAAAGAGGCTGCTCTCGCAGGGACATTTGCAGGACATATAAGAAACATGATTGAGGGTGTAACCCATGGTTTCACATATGAGATGAAACTTGTTTACGCGCACTTCCCTGTTAAAACATCTGTCAGGGGCAGAGAGTTTGTTATTGAAAACTTTCTGGGTGAAAGAACACCGAGAAAAGCAAAAATTGTTGGTGAAACAAAAATAGATATAAAGGGTGAAAAAATCCTACTCACAGGCCCTGACATTGAAAATGTTTCTCAGACCGCGGCAAACATTGAGAAGGCAACAAAAATCAAGGACAGGGACTCCAGGGTGTTTCAGGACGGAATATACATTGTCATGAAGGGGGAGTAAGATGACAAAAAAGGACCTGCTTTCAAAACTTAAAAAAATAAAAGGGGTTGATGACTCAAAAGCAAAAGCAATCTATGATGCGGGTTTCACCTCATGGGAGAAACTGAAAAAGGCTGATGCTGAGCAGCTGTCAAAGGTTAAAGGTGTAAACAAAGAGTTAGCGAAAACAATTATTGAGGGGATTGGAAAGAAAGAAGAAAAAAAAGAAAAGACTGAGAAAAAAGAAGAAAAGGAAAAAGTTGAGATTGTTGAAAAGGAGATAAAAAAAATAAAACCAAATCTCAGCAAGGAGCTTAAAGAAAAACTGAAGTTAAGGTCAAGGATGAAAAAAAGAAAACCAGAGTTTCTGAGGCAGGAATGGTTCAGATACAGGAAGCTGGGAATGAAATGGAGAAAGGCAAAAGGGATACAATCAAAAATGAAAAAGCACGTGAAATACAGGACTCCATCGCCAAGAATTGGTTACTCATCACCAAAAGATGTTAAAGGCTTGCATTCATCAGGATTCAAAGAAATAATGGTTTATAACATCAATGAAATTGACTCGGTAAACAAAGACACAGAGGCGATAAGAATAGGGCATTCTGTTGGTGCAAAAAAAAGAAATGAAATAGAAAAAAAGGCTGATGACATGGGTATAAAACTGCTGAACAGGGGGCAAACATGAATCTAAGCAATCAGAGAAGAATGGCTGCATCCCTCCTGAAATGCGGAATTAACAGGGTGTGGATGGACCCTGATAGGAGTGAGGATATAGCCGAGGCTGTTACAAGAACCGATGTAAGAGGGCTGATAAATTCAGGCGTCATCAAGGCAGTGAGAAAGAAAGGCATTTCATCTGGAAGGATAAGGAAAAGAAAGACGCAGAAAAAGAAGGGCAGGAGAAAAGGTCAGGGCTCAAGGGAGGGAACAACCTATGCTAGGCTCCCTAAAAAGAAAAGATGGATTCAAAGAATCAGGCCGCAGAGGAAACTGCTGAAAGAGTTAAGGGATGGTGGGAGGATTGATAAAAAAACATACAGGAAGCTTTACAGGCACGCATCAGGCGGTATGTTCAAAAGCAAAGCCCATCTTAAATCACACGCACAGATGGAGGAGGAATAAACATGGCTGAAGGACCTCGTTACAGAGTAAAATTCAGAAGAAGAAGGGATGGAAAAACAGATTACAGGCACAGACTGAAACTACTGAGATCAAATCTTCCAAGGGCTGTTGTAAGAAAAACACTGAACAATATTATTATTCAGTTTGTTGAATATGCCCAAGAGGGCGACAAAATAATAGGCTCAGCCTCAGGTTTTGAGTTAAAAAAACTTGGGTGGAAGTATTCCACAGGCAACACGCCGTCAGCATACCTCGCTGGTCTGCTTGGTGGGAAAAGGGCTGTAAAAAACAACATAAAAAAAGCAGTTCTTGACATCGGTCTTCAAAGACCATCAAAAGGCTCAAAGGTTTTCGCATCATTGAAAGGAATGATTGATGCAGGTATTTCAATACCTCATGACAAGGACATGCTGCCAGGGGATGACAGGGTCAGGGGCGCGCACATCAGCAAGGAAATGGAAAAATCCTTTGAGGAGATGAAAGCAAAAATCATGGGGGCAAATAGTGAAGTAGCTAGGGATCAGGGATTAGGGATTAGGGAAAAGAAAGAAAAAACCACCCTAGCCCCTAACTACTACCCCCTAACTACTAAACAGAGGGGGGCATAAAGATGGACTGGACACCAAAAACACTTCTTGGAAAAATGGTCAAGGAAGGAAAGATTACAGCAATGACCCATGCATTGGAATCAAAAATGCCGATGAGGGAGCCTGAAATAGTTGATGTACTCCTTCCAAACCTTGAGGACCAGGTGCTGGACGTGAAAATGGTTCAGAGAATGACAGACTCAGGCAGAAGGGTGAAATTCAGGATTACGGTTGTAGTGGGCAATTCCAATGGGTTCATAGGGCTGGGACAGATGAAAGGCACTGAGGTTGGCCCTACAATAAGAAAGGCTATTGACAACGCAAAACTGAATATCATACAGGTGAGAAGAGGATGCGGCAGCTGGGAGTGCGGATGCTGGCAGCCGCATTCAGTACCATTTGAGGTTACAGGCAGAAGTGGCTCCACCGTTGTTACATTGAAGCCTGCACCAAGAGGGGTTTCACTCGCAGCAGGTGAAACCGCAAAACATATACTTAGACTTGCAGGCATAAAGGATGTCTGGGTAGCAACAAAAGGTCAGACAAGAACAACAATAAATTTTGCTAAGGCAACATTTGATGCGCTGAGAAAAACAGCAGGGACAAAGATAATAAAAGAACAGATAGAAAAACTGAGGATTGTGTCAGGAAGCATTGAAATGCCGGAAGAGGTTAAAGAAGGAGAAAAGATTGAAAAGGAAGCAGAAGAGGAAAAAGTTAAAGAATCAAAAGAAACCGGGAAAAAAGAGGAAGGAGAAAAAGAGGAAAAGGAGAAACCCAAGGAAACTGCCAGGGAAAGAAAGGTAGAAGATACAAAAAAGATGGAAGAAAAAAAGGTAAAAACCGAGTTAGGGGAAAAAACGCCCCTGGAAAAAGAGAATGTGAAAAAGGTTAAAATCTCTGATGAAAAGGAGGGAAAGAAATGAAAACATTTGCAGTTATCAGGCTCAGAGGCGGCATCAACATAAACAGAGATATAAAAAACACACTTAAAATGCTTAATCTCACAAAGGTGAACCACTGTGTTTTTGTTCCGGAAACAAAGGAGTATAAAGGAATGCTACAAAAGGTTAAGGATTACGTGACATGGGGTGAAATTGAACCCGAAACCATGATAGGGATGATAAAGCAGAGAGGAAAACTGGAAGGGGACAGACCAGTTACAGACAAATATCTAAAGGAAAATGGTTACACTTCAATCAAAAAATTCGTGGAGGAAATCATTGAAGGAAAGGCAAAATATTCATCCATTAAGGATGTGAAACCAGTCATGCGCCTTCATCCTCCAAGAAAGGGGCTTGAGGGAATAAAAAGAAGTTACGCAGTGGGCGGTGCTCTTGGCTACAGGGGCAGCGTAATAAATGAGCTGCTCAGGAGGATGATTTAATGCCGAGCAGGACAAGGAAATTCAGGGGAAGCAGAACACACGGCAGGGGACAGAAAGCAGGCAGAGGCGCTGGTTTTATGGGAGGCAGAGGAAATGCTGGTCTGCACAAACACAAATACATGTCTGTGCTGAAATATGACCCTGAGCATTTTGGAAGAAAAGGCTTTAAAAGACCACAAAAGGTTGCTAAGGAAGAAAAAACAGTGAACATATGGGAAATTGAGAAGTTCAATGTAAAAAATGTTGATGGTGTATTAACACTTGATTTAAATGAACTGGGATATGATAAACTTCTTGGTGCCGGAAAAATTAAAAAACCCATGAAGATCACAGTGCACAAGGCATCAAAGAATGCTGTGGAAAAGGTAAAAGAGGCAAAAGGTGAAATCGTATTGGTGTAAAAATGGCTGAGAGGAACAGGATAGTTGCAATACCAGTTGCAGTGGTGTATGTAATTGTTACAGTTTTTCTGCTCAGCAGATACTTTCCTTACCTTGGAGAATTTGGTAAATACACAACACAGACATGGATAGACCTTTTTTTTGTTATACTGATAGTGTTAGGATTAGCCTCCTGCTTCTACATGTTATATCTATTGTTATCCTATACCGGGGAGGGAAGTAAACTCGGCGGTCTTAAACCAATCACGGACAGAATGCCTGCAGTAAAAAGACCTGAGGGGCATGTGCATTTCAGAACAAAAATAATTTGGACGCTTCTTATACTAATATTTTATTTTGCTTTGACAAACGTGATGATTTACGGCATAGGCGGCGGCAGAACCATGGACATGTTCGCGGGCTTCAGGGCAATCATGGCGGGTGCCTCTGGTTCAATAATGCATCTTGGCATAGGGCCAATTGTCACAGGCTCAATCATTATGCAGCTGTTCACCGGTGCAAAAATCATAAAACTGGATTTGACAAAAACTGAGGATAAATCAATATATCAGGGAACCCAGAAACTTCTTGTCATAGTAATGATTTTTGTTGAGGCGATACCTCAGGTTTACGGTTACCTTGTGCCAAACGCAAGTTTTGTATCAACTTTCGGTGACATGGGTGCAAAAGGCATTGTTATAATGCAGCTGTTCATAGGAAGTTATCTTGTTTTCCTCATGGATGAGGTTGTTTCAAAATGGGGTATTGGCTCAGGCATATCCTTGTTTATTGCAGCAGGTGTGAGTCAGGCGATATTCACAGGCACGATAAACTGGGCTCCGGGGGACCCATCTCTACCACTGGGTATTGGTGGAGGAACTGTGAGAGCAAACCTGCCTGTTGGCACAATACCAAAAACAATTTACGTTCTACAGAATATGAATGCAGGGGAGTTTGCATCCAGGGGATATGAAACGGTGCTGCTGGGACAGCCGAACCCCATAGTGGCACTATTTGGCACCATCATAATTTTCTTCATTGTTGCATATGCAGAATCATGCAGAGTTGAACTGCCTCTGGCACATGGAAGGGTAAGGGGTGCAAGGGGCAGATACCCAATAAGGTTGGTTTATGCATCAAACATACCTGTAATACTGATGTCAGCATTGCTTGCAAATGTGCAGATGTTCTCACTTCTGCTGTGGAGTCATCCAACCCTGAGTAAAATTCCGTTAATAGGGCATCAATGGTGGATAGGAGGATATGAGGCTGGGAGCACAACATCATCCACTGGAGGCGCATTCTATGTCTCCACGGTGAACGGCCTGCATTCATGGCTTCTGCCGCTGATTGATTACAACAAATATGGTATTTATGTCGGAGGAAAAACAGAGCTTCAGATAGTTGCCCATGTAATTATTTATCTTTCAGCCATGGCCATAGGCTCAATACTATTCGCAAAATTCTGGATAGAAACAACAAACATGGGATCTGAGGCTGTCGCAAAACAAATACAGGAGAGTGGGATGCAAATCCCTGGATTCAGAAGAGACCCCAGGGTACTGAAAATGGTGCTCAACAGGTACATACCAACAGTGACAATTATCTCAGGCGCATTTGTGGGACTGCTTGCAGCAGGCGCGGACATGGTTGGAACAGTAGGAAACACATCAGGCACAGGCGTTCTGCTGACTGTTGGCATATTAATCAATCTTTACGAGGCGATAGGCAAGGAGCAGATGATGGAGATGCATCCTGCGCTCAGAGGGTTCTTTGGCGAATAAAAGCTTGTTAGCGTTTTTTTCCGCATTATTCGTCCCTTGATGATGTCTTTTTTGGTCTTTTTATCGCGGGAAAAAAGCTGTTTCTGGTAGGTAAAGACTCCCTAACTGCTCTTTCATCTCTTCGTTATCACCTCGTTATCTCC
>JASEEW010000153.1 GCA_030019485.1 Thermoplasmatales archaeon
TTTCGCATTTTTTGCAGAAGTATTTCTGTTTTCTTCCAGATTTGTTATGTCTGAAACCTTGTTTAATAACATTATTGATTTTGCATTTTGTACATCTAACCTTTTTCATGTATATGAGTTATGGATGTACTCCTATATATACATGCTGTTTAGTTGACAATATCTAAAATCAAATAATTTTATATATTCAAAACACTATAGAGTGATAGGTATTGTATTTAATGTTTAAAAGTTTTTACAAATTTCATGGAGCTACGAAGTTACAGGGTTTTATTCCGTAGAATTTGCCTTTAACAAAAACTTGAATGCCGGGACTACCTGGATAGTTTTTCCATTGATTTTTTGTTTTTCCTCTTTTTTAGGGGAAATTATGTAACCTTTGTTGACATTGAATTTTTTCATGAATGCCAATAGACCTTTAATATCTATCTTGCCATATTTAATTTCAACAGGTATTGGTTCCTTATTCAGCATAACAACGTCAACCTCATTTTTGTATGGGTCTCTCCAGAAAAATTCTGCTCTTAACTGATTAACTATTAGCCACTCAAAAACCTTTGATCTGGAAAGAGGGTCTTCTTTGAATAGAAGATCAGCAGAGATTGTTGTTGGATAATATTTCTTTAGTTTTCTTTCAACCTTTCTTCTACTTTTTGAAAAGTTGTACACCTTTCTGATAAGGAAAGATTCTTTAAGATACATCAAATAGTTTGAAAGTGTTTGTCTAGAAATTTTTAGTTCCTTTGCCAGTTTTGATACCTCCATAAGTTGTCCAGGTTCTTCCATAAATATATTAAGCAAGGATTCTATTATTGACACGTCTTTTATCTTAAATAATTTTGGTATATCTCTATAAATGATTTTCTCCAGTATGCTTTCATTTACATATTTCTTTATTACCTCTTTTTCTTTTATACCAACCAGTTCTGGAAAACCAAGTGTCAAGGTAAACTCGTTAAATAGTTTGATTAATTCCTTTTCATAGAGTCCCACCGGTTTGAATTCAACTCCTTTAAAGCAGAGAAACTCTCTAAATGAAAGGGATTCAACTTTAAATTCAAATATCCTACCAGCAAGTGTTTCCTTTGATTTTTTTCTTATGAACAAAGATTCTGATCCTGAAATTATTATCTTAATATTTTTGCGGAATATGTCATAAATCTGTTTAAGTTGATTTTCCCAATCATTTAATTTCTGTATTTCATCAAGTAAGAGTAAATATTTTTCTTTTCTACAATTTTTTTCCATCAAATCTTCATATTCCTTCATTATTTCCCTTATTTCAACCTCTCTAAATTCATCAAAAGAAAAATAGATTATATTCCTGGAATCAAAACCGTTTCTTATAGCATCTTCAGCAATCTTAAACATCATGGTTGTTTTTCCCACTCTTCTCAACCCGGTAAAGGCTATTATCTGTGGTAACGGCATAAATTTTTGAAACTGCCAGTAAATTTCTCTCTCTTTAAATTCTATCTTGAATTCTTCCTTCCACCAAGGATTCAAATCCTGCAGTGCATCCTTAATTTTTGCCATGTTCACCAAACCTATAATCGATTCTACGTTAAGTGTATTTAACACAGAGTTTATAAATGTTTCGTTCAATCAAGTAAATCAGGTACCCATTTTTTTCAAAAACTCTTTCAACACATCCTCCAAATCAGGTTTTCCTTTTTCCACCAGCTCATATCTCACCCTGACACACGGTTTGCTGATTTTTAAAACCTTTCCCAGGTCTATTGGTGTTCCTATGACCACAGAGTCACATTCTGCTTTGTTTATCGTTGTTTCCAATTCTTTAATCTGTTTTTTCCCGTATCCCATTGCAGGAAGTATTTTTTCAAGATGAGAATATTTTTCATAGGTCTTTTTTATTGAGCCCACAGCATATTTCCTGGGGTCAATTATGTTTGCATTGAACTTTTGCGCTGCAATAAAACCAGCACCGTACTTCATGCCCCCATGGGTGAGTGTTGGGCCGTCCTCAACAACCAAAACATTTTTATTTTTTATTATTTCTGGTTTGTCAACCGTCACAGGCGAGTTCGCCTCTATAATTTTTGCATTTTTATTTCTGTTTTTTATGTTTTTTTTCACGGTTTTAACGTTTTCTGATTCGGCACTGTCCATCTTGTTTATGACGACAATATCAGCCATTCTCAGGTTTACCTCACCAGGATAGTATCCTATTTCATGCCCTGGCCTGTGAGGGTCAACAACCGTTGCAAGCAAATCAGGTTTTATGAAAGGAAAATCATTGTTTCCCCCATCCCATATTATGACATCACTTTCCTTCTCAGCCTCCCTCAGGATTTTTTCATAGTCAACACCAGCATAAACAACGCCCCCCATGTCAATATATGGTTCGTATTCCTCTCTTTCCTCAATCGTGCAGTTGTATTTGTCCAAATCATCATATGATGCAAAACGTTCGCATACCTGCTTTGTCAGGTCAGGATCATATGGCATGGGATGACGAATTGATGAAACCCTAAGCCCTTTGCCTTTCAGTATTTTGAATATTTTCCTTGCTGTCTGAGATTTACCGCATCCTGTTCGTACAGCACAAACGCCTATCACAGGCCTGCTTGATTTCAGCATCGTCTTCTTAGGTCCCATCAGCACAAAATCAGCACCGGCAGCATTCACAACAGCAGATTTTTCCATAACATAAGGATAGGATAAATCAGAGTAGGCGAGAACAACCTGGTCTGCATCAAATCTTTTTATCAGCTCAGGGAGTTCATTCTCAGCATAAATGGGTATGCCGTCAGGATAGTTTTCTCCTGCCAGTTCTTTTGGATATTTTCTCCCCTCGATATCAGGGATTTGTGTTGCGGTAAAAGCCGCAACAATGTATTCGGGGTTGTTTCTAAAAAACACGTTGAAGTTGTGAAAGTCCCTTCCTGCAGCACCCATTATGATGACCTTTTTCATAGGCTCTGAATAGGGTTGTGTTCATATATGTTTTTTGGCAATCAATAAATATTTAAGAGCAAAAAATGTTATGTTTTTGATGGCTTACAAAATCCCGGACAGTAAAGAGGTCTCCAAAGTCATTAAAGATGTAATAGGAAGAGAGGGGGTTGTGGGCTCACAGTACAAACTCAGAAAAATTGTTGAAAAGGAGTTAAAAAACATTGATCCTTCATACAGCATAAGTGGAAGGAGGGTAAGGGTTCTGGCAATAGGCTCAAAAAATGTTTCTGTTGGGATACACACAAAAGAAGGAGAGGAAATCACTACCATGAGCATTTGCCCTGTGTGCAGCTCAAAACTCAAATCAATAAAAAACAAAACACTGTACAACTGGGAGGTTACAGTCGGGTACAGATGCAGAAAATGCAAATACTGGACAGGAAAAAAAAGAAGAATCCCTACAAGATATGTTTTTGAGAAAAGATAAAACATAAAAATATTAACCTGCAAGTGCATTGCTTTTTTGCGATTTCAAGAATGTTTGTCGCAAAATTTCCTTTGGAAATTTTGCTCTCTGCAAGGAAAAAACTTTGTTTTTTCCTTGCGCTCACAGATTTTTTTCTGTAGGAAAAAAATCTGTTCGTGCCGAGGTGGCTCAACCTGGTACGGCGCGAGCCTGGAGCAACCCTTTTCTTTTCTCAAGGAGAAAAGAAAAGAGAGGATGGATTGCATAGCAATCCGTCATTAAAAAATAATTTGTCAACCATACAGTTAGCTCGTGATGCTCTGCATCTTGGGAGTTCAAATCTCCCCCTCGGCGTTTATAGATTACGAGCGTAGCGAGTAATCTGGAAATACGGGGAATTGCGAGCCAAAGGCGAGCAATTCCGAAGTATCATCAAATTTCTGACCCGAGTTTACGACTTATTGAATTTTTCCGTCGTTATCCTTGTATTACCCATCTAAAAAAATTAGGTACTTA
>JASEEW010000154.1 GCA_030019485.1 Thermoplasmatales archaeon
TGTGGTAGGTTTAGCTCTAAAGTAGAATCACTTAAAATTTTTCCTAAAAAAAATGTTTCTTGTTGTGGAATGGGGATGTAGTTCCTAATGCTGATACTCTAAACAATTTATCCTAAGTTCTGTATGGTTGTTTTATGCCTTTTTCCAACAGGCACTCCGTGCTGACCAATCCTAATTCCTGCTATGAAGATTATTATTCCTAAAAAAAAGTTCAAATGATGCACCTATCAACATCCACCAGACACCGTTTGTTAATCCCAAATAACAGTAAAGGAGCCCCATAAAAGACAAAAATATTCCCGCGATAATTCCGATTGCTGCCCCGCCGGTAAATTTTAAATTAATCAAATGCATATATCTCAATTGTTTTTATCTCGGTTTTTACTAATACTGGCCCAGTTGGTGTTGCATCATTTAAAGTTAGAGGGGCGTCCCGGTTATCTATGACTACGCATATTTCATCCCATCCTGTGCTTTTATTTAAACAGTATGTTTCATTTAGTTGGGTTATGTTCTCTTTTTTAAAAAGGGCTGAGAATGACATTACTGATACATTGGAAACTTCATAAGCACCTTTATACTGGTCGCTTTGCATGATATAAACATCAACCGGTCCTCCTTCTTTAACTGTTATGGATATCTGTATTTTATCCCCTTTTGTCAAGTACCCACATGTGTATTTAAAATGTCCTCCTTCAGAGATGGCAACATCCTCAGAAAATTCTGTAATGTGTGCGGTTTCTGGAAATGGGAAAAAAAGGAAGAACATGGTAGGGGCAATAAATAATAAACCAACTATTGCTATTACGACAACAACAATAATCCATGTCCTGTCTTTCTTTGGTATGACAGGGTAATAATATGGGGGCGGTACAGGTGGTACATAAGGGGGCTGTGTTGTACCATGAGGTTGTTTTGTTGCTGCCATATTTTATCACCCTTTTTTAGGAAAATAGCAGGCTTATTGACATCATAAAAACACCTGCGAAAAAGGATATGACTGCTGCTGTGAACCAAATGTCCCTTCTTTTTTTGTTTACATCCACAAAAAGCATGGATGTGAATGAAATAGATACCAATAGGATTGCTGAGTCTAATGTGCTAAAAAATGTCCATTTAAATCTTCCGGTTAAGGTGGATAAACCCAGCATTATTGCTTGAATAATTATAAAATAAATAGCTCTCTCATGGATTGTTTTAGGCTCTTTTGGCGGAAGTACTGATTGAGGATAATAGTATTGTGGTGGCATAGGTGGTACAAAAGGTTGTTCAGGTGTCTCATGGGGTTGTTGTGGTGCTACCATATCAAATCTGTATTCTCCTTGGGTTACTTAAAGTTTTGTACAGAACAAAAACTAATTTTGTGCTTCCTCTATCCTTTCACTTCCTTCTTTATGAAATCAAGCCATTTTTTATCAAAAATTGTTAAATTGTTTTCCTCTCCATAATGGCGCGGGCAAGGGAATTCTTTGCATTCAAAACAGTATTTTATTCCTTTTTTTTCTGCGCAGTCAGGCATGCCGCAATAAGGGTTTGGGTTGCATCCAGAGCACTTTCCTATTTTGAATCTCGGGCATAAAGAGCAAACTATACCGCAGGTACTTATTTCCATGGGAATTCAACCGTATGGTGCGACCTCATCTATCAGGTCAACATGCGATACTATTATTCTTCTGCAGCAGTATCTTTTGATTCCAAGACTGTTAAGCACCTTTTCCGGTTTCTCGCCAGCCTCTGTTCTTTTTTTGTATTCTTCGTATGCTGAGCCTATTACCTTGCCGCAGCTGAAACATCTTACCGGTATTATCATTTTTTCACCTGTAGGATTTCTGCCTTTTTTTCCTTGCACCTCTGCCGAGGGGATGTTTTGGCTCCTTCCTTCTTGAGTCGTTTACAAGAAGGCTTCTGTCGTAGGATAAAAAGGTGTTTTTTAACGTATTATCTTCATAAAAATCTACGAGTCCTCTTGCTATTGCTGTTCTCACCGCATCTGCCTGGCCCATTACCCCCCCGCCTGATACATTTACATCTATGTCAATGTTTTTTATTTTTTCACCTGCAAGCACTAACGGTTCCATGATTTTCAGTTTTGCAAGTTCCGGTGTGTAGATTTCCACAGGCTTCCTGTTTACTCTTATCCTGCCTATCCCTTTTTTAACAGTCGCCCTTGCAACAGCAGTCTTTCTTTTCCCGGATGTGTTTACAGCCTTCACCATACTTATCCACCCAAGCCTCTGGAAATGTTTTCCAGCGTCATGAACGCTGCAGGGGTTTTTTCTATTTTCTCAATTTTTTCTGCCTTACCTTCAAACTCAGAAGGAATACCAATGTACACTCTCAGTTTTTTATATGCTTCCCTGCCCCTTGGTTTTTGGTAAGGAACCATTCCCCTTACTGTTCTTTTTAAAATCATATCAGCCCTTTTCGGATAATGGGGTCCTTTTCTTGCCTGCCTCCGCCTTCTTTTAGACATAAAATCGTTTAGTATCATATCTTTTGAGCCTATGACTATTGCCTTCTCAGCATTTACAACCTTAACCTCTTCGCCACTCATCAGATGTTTTGCAACAACACTTGCAAGGCGCCCAAGCACCGCCCCTTCAGCATTGATTATTTTCATGTCTACCCCATGATTCTGATATTGCTACCCTCAGGGTTTTTTTCCATAAGTTCCCTGATTGTAAACACCTTTCCTTTTGCGCCCAGTATTTTCTTTTTTGCATTATCTGAGAAGGAAAATGCTGCAACCGCCACCTGCTTGTTTATGTCCCCAGAGCCTAAAACCTTCCCGGGAATAATGACTGTTTCATTATTTTTAGCATTTCTTTCTATCCTGCTCAGGTTTACCCCAGGCCTGTTTCTAAGTGACTTTTCCAGTTTTACTGCAACGGTTTTCCATATCTTTGCCTTATGCTCATATGACGTCTTTTTCAGGTCATCGATAAGTCTGACTAGTTCAGCATTACTTTTCATGCAAGAAGAGAATAACGCGGTTGCTTATAAATGTTTCGAGATATTTTAAGTCGGAATCTTTTTAAACCCTTAAACGCTTTTCCGGATATGGAAAGGAAAATCAGTTTAATTTTCATTTTATTTCTTGTAATTTTATGGTTTATTCCCACTAACTTAGCGGACAGGGGCTTAATTGGCCCACCACAAATTGGGCTTGAAGAGAATGCTCAGAATGCAATAGTTGCATGGAATGGAACACAGGAGGTAATGCTCCTCTCCACAGATACGAGAAGCTCTCAATCAAGTCTGATTCTTGGTATTATACCCCTACCTTCTAATCCTTTAGAAATCAAAGAGGGGAGTTTTGATTCTTTTACAAAACTTCAGGAGATTGTAAATGAAAAACTCAAAAGCTACTATCGAGGTAAAGGATACAGTTTAAATTATGCATCAGAAATGGCAAATGAGAGTGGAATTGAGATAACCTATCAAAATATAATTGGCGCACATAATATCACTGTTGTAAAGGTGAATAACCTAACATTTTTTGTTGATTGGGCGCAGAGTTTTGCGGGAGAGAGAGGCCTCACAAATATTAATTTTTCAGAATCTTTTAAAAATTCAGTAGAAGACTATCTAGCCAAAGACATTAGATACTTTGTTTTTGATCTTATTGAGTCAAATGAAACACAGCAAACTGTCAACCCAATTATTTATAGATTCAACACAAGTTTTCTATATTACCCACTTAATATAACTGCTTTTTCTGATGTTGGAGAAACATATTCCCGTGTCAATGTGTTTATACTTAGTAAAGGATTGATTAAAAAAGACACAATTCCTGAATATAGGTATTACTTCCAACTTTATATTAGTTTAACAAAAGAGGAA
>JASEEW010000155.1 GCA_030019485.1 Thermoplasmatales archaeon
GGAAATGCTCTCTAGGTGATTAAAAACTATGGAAAAAAATGAGGATAATCTCTCAAAGGGGTAATTTTCCAACACCCTTACAAAAAAATACCGTAAACTTTTTATGCAATGAAATGCATACCGTCTCACTCTCTGTGGGGCCTGTAGCTCAGATAGGTAGGATGTTCACCTCTGCATCAAAATTTGCAGTATAGGGCATCCCTAGAAAGAGCATCTGGCTTTTACGATAAAAAAAAGAATGTTATTGTCTGGTTGCGCAGACAACCCGGGGAAACCAGGTGGTCAGGGGTTCAAATCCCCTCAGGCCCGTGGGTCTGAGGGTTTTCAGGGGGAAAGAATGAAAATTGATGTAACAAAACATAAACTTGTGCCTGAGCATGTCCTTCTTTCAGATACTGAATCAAAGGATGTTTTAAAAAAATATAATGTGAGCCGGGACAGTCTCCCCCAAATACCTGTTACGGATCCCTGTGCAAGGATGCTTGGGGCAAAACCGGGTCAGATTATAAAAATTATAAGGAGAAGCCAAACCGCTGGTAGTTTCACAGCTTATAGAATGGTGGTGGAGGCATGAAAGTAGTTAGTAGTCAGGAGTCAGGGATCAGGGAAAAAGAGATAAATCGTCCCCTAGTCCCTAACTACTATCCCCTAACTACTATCTATGGGGTGGAGGCATGAAGGAGTTAATAGAGGCATTTTTCAGGGACAGGAGTATCGTAAACCATCAGATTGCTTCATACAATGATTTCATTCCAACCTCAGATAATCCTCACAGCAGAATGCAGAAGGTTGTTGACAGCATAAGGGTTGGGGAAGGGGTTGTGGATGGAGGAACAATAAAACTTGATACCGGGGGTGTAACAGTTAAACTTGGGGGGATCAGCATAGGTGACCCTGAAATGGGTGATGCAATAGTAAAAGAGGCAGATGGTTCAACACATCCTATCACACCAATGGAGACACGCCTGAGAAACCTGACCTATAATGCACCAATATACCTCGAGATATCACTTATAGAAGACGGTGTTGAAAGAAACCCGGAGAGGGTGCATATAGGCAACCTGCCGATAATGATTAAATCAAAAAAATGCAATCTCCATACAAACAATTTAGATATATTGCTGAAACACTGCCGCAAGGATATAACCGAAAAAAAAATAAAGGAAATGAGTTATAAGGAGAAACTTATACTTGTTGGGGAGGATCCATTAGACCCTGGCGGCTATTTTATTATTGGTGGAAACGAAAGGGTGTTAATCTCCCTGGAGGAACTTGCCCCGAACAGGGTCATGGTTGAATATTCTGAAAAATATGGTACAAAAACAGAGAGGGCAAAGGTTTTCTCACAGAAAGAGGGTTACAGGGCCCTGACAATTGTTGAAAAAAGAAAGGACGGAATATTAAATGTTACCATGCCAGGGACATCCGGCTCAGTACCACTTGTTGTTCTGATGAAGGCATTGGGGATGGGGTCTGATGAGGATGTGATTAACGCCATAATCAGTGACCCCGCGATGAGAAGTATTGCCCTGGCAAATATTGAGGAAAGCAGCGAGGAGGACAGTGTGCATTCCACAGAGGATGCATTAAACTTTTTGGAGAAAAAATTTGCTTCTGGTCAGGCTAAGGATTACAGGGTGAAAAAAGTAGATTCAATCCTTAATGAATCCCTACTGCCGCATCTGGGCAATACAATAAATGACAGACTTAAAAAAGCAATATTCCTTGGGAGGATTGCAAGGGAAGTAATGGAGCTGGCGTTAGGAAAAAGAAAGGAGGATGACAAGGACCATTATGCAAATAAAAGGCTGAGATTAGCAGGGGATTTAATGGAAGACCTTTTCAGGGTTGGACTGATAAACCTTGTCAAGGACCTAAAATACCAGCTTGAGAGAGGATACATAAAGAAAAAAGAGATAAAAGTAAGTTCTGCCATAAGGCCTGATGTTTTAACACAAAGAATGTTTCATGCAATGGCTACAGGGGAATGGGTTGGTGGAAGGGCAGGTGTCTCGCAGCTGCTTGATAGAACATGCAATATGAGTACGTTAAGTCACCTTAGAAGGATTACATCTCCTTTAACGCGCTCCCAGCCGCATTTTGAGGCAAGGGATTTGCATCCAACCCAGTGGGGGAGACTGTGTCCAAACGAAACACCGGAGGGGCAGAACTGTGGTCTGGTGAAAAATCTTGCGTTAACTGTAGAGATATCCGAAGGCTTTGATGAGAACACGGTTAAAAAACTGCTGAGTGAACTTGGGGTTAAACCTGTTGGAGGAACAGGCAAAGGCAGGGTTTATGTAAATGGTGACCTTGTAGGCCTGCATGACAATATCTCCGGACTTGTTAAGGAAATCAGGCGGAGAAGAAGAAGAGGCGAAATCTCCCATGAAGTAAATGTGCGTCTGGATGAAAATATGAATGATGTAATTATAAACTGTGATGAAGGCAGGGTGAGAAGACCACTTCTTATTGTGGAGAACGGGAAGCTTAAGCTTACAAACAAACATTTAGAAACCCTTAGGAAGAAGAAACTGGGCTGGGATGAATTGATAAAGGAAGGTGTAGTTGAGTACATTGATGCTGAGGAGGAGGAAAACGCACTCATTGCTTTAACGGAAAAAGATTTCACAAAAAATCATACCCATATGGAAATTGATCCGACTGTAATCCTTGGGGCGTGCACCGGCCTTGTACCTTATCCTGAGCATAACTCATCTCCAAGGAATACAATGGGCTCAGGCATGGCAAAACAATCCCTGGGTTTAGGCACCGCAAACTACAGGATTAGACCCGACACAAGGGAGCATATGCTGCATTACCCACAAATCCCTATTGTTGGGACACATCATATGAACTTCCTGAATTTTGAAAGAAGACCGAGTGGCCAAAACTTTGTTGTCGCAGTACTCTCCCATCATGGGTATAACATGGAGGATGCATTGATTATGAACAAAGCCTCAATTGAAAGGGGGCTTGGCAGGTCAACATTTTTCAGAACATACAAAGCAGAGGAGAAAAGATACCCGGGAGGACAGGAGGAAAGGTTTGAGGTACCAGAGCCTGAGGTAATAGGTGTAAGGGCTGATGAGTCATACAACAACCTGAGTGATGATGGGTTAATCTCACCAGAGTTAATGGTTAAGGGCGGAGACGTACTGATAGGAAAAACATCCCCCCCAAGATTCCTTGAGGAACCAACAGATTTTCTAACACCTCAGAGAAGAAGGGAAACATCCATAACAATGCGGCATGGTGAGGAAGGATATGTTGATACTGTTACCTTAACAGAATCCGAGAATGGATGCAGGCTGGTCAAAGTAAAAATCAGGGATGAAAGAATACCTGAGCTTGGGGACAAGTTTGCATCAAGGCACGGGCAGAAAGGCGTCATAGGCATGATTTCCCCTCAGGAAGACCTGCCGTTTAATGAGGATGGAATTGCACCTGATTTGATTATTAACCCGCATGCAATACCCTCAAGAATGACCGTGGCCCATGTTCTTGAAATGATAGGCGGTAAAGTTGGCTCTATGGAAGGCAGAAATATAGATGGAACCGCATTCTCTGGTGAAACTGAAAACGATTTAAGAAGCCTCCTTGTGAAAAACGGTTTCAAACACTCTGGCAAGGAGGTTTTATACAATGGGAAAAACGGAAAAAAGATAGAGGCTGAAATATTCATGGGTGTTATATACTATCAGAAACTGCATCATATGGTTGCAGGCAAAATGCATGCAAGATCCAGGGGACCTGTTCAGATTCTCACACAC
>JASEEW010000156.1 GCA_030019485.1 Thermoplasmatales archaeon
AGCTAAAACATTTCGTGAGATGTACTAGAGGAAAGGAAAAACCACTAACGACGCTTGAGGATGGTTTAGCTGTTTTAGAAGTGATACACAAGGTTTTGGGAAATAAGAATGGAGAAAATTCATGAAGATATTATTTGTTGCTGGTGGAAGACCGAATTTTATGAAAGTAGCACCGGTATGGCATGCTATGGAAAAATATAAGGATATAAAAAAGATATTGGTGCACACAGGACAACATTACGATGTAGAAATGTCTGATGTATTTTTTAGGGATCTTGCCCTGCCACAACCGAATGTAAATTTGGGGGTTGGTTCTGGTTCTCATGGTGAGCAGACTGGGCTAATTTTGATGAGATTGGAAAAGGTTCTCCAAGAAGAAAAACCAGATCTTGTCTTAGTTTTTGGGGATATGAACTCGACACTTGCTGGCAGCCTGGCATCAGTAAAGCTTCGTATTCCTGTTGCACACGTTCAAGCAGGATGGAGGGCACGCGATAACAGGATGCCTGAGGAGATTAACCGCTCAATAGTAGATAGAATAGCGGATATCCATTTTCCTGAGACATACGAAGACTGCCTTAACCTTTACCATGAAGGCATATCACCTGACAGGATATTCATGGTTGGTAATGTTATGATAGATTCCCTGCTTTCTCATATCAAACTTGCAAAAAAAAGATCTAGGATTTTAACAGATCTAAACCTGAAGAAAAATGAATACGTAATTGTTACTGCTCACAGACCAGAAAACGTAGACAATATTAAAGGATTAACAAACATCGTAGATGCTTTATGCAAAATCTCAAAAAATATAACAGTTGTCTATCCTATACATCCTAGAACCAAAAAAAGATTAAAGAGATTCAACCTTTTAGATAAACTAAAGAACTGCAAAAATATTAGGGCAATCAAACCTGTTGGGTACATAGATTTTTTGAAACTGTTATACAACTCAAGATTTGCATTAACAGATTCTGGTGCGGTTCAAGAGGAGGGCATTACCTTGGGTATACCTTGTCTAACAATGAGGCAAAATACAGAGCTGTATAAAAGCATAGAAAGAGGAACAAATATACTTGTTGGTGTCGATTCAAAAAATATTGTAGAATATGCAATGAGACTTTTAAATGACAAAAAATTTTATCAGAAGATTAAAAGAAGAAAATCTCCGTATCCTTACTGGGATGGAACAGCTGGTGAACAAATTGCAAAGATTGTTTATAATCTATGGAAAAACAAAAATCTCAAAGAAAAACCCTCTAATTTCATAGAAAATGGGTATCCTGTATATCTGGTGATGGAAAACATGAGGACTGTTATGTATAAAAGTATTAAAAAAGCATTGCCACCAAATATCAAAATAGTTGAGGTATTTGATACAAACGGAAATATGGTTGCATTAGATAGTAACACAAAAATTGAAAAAGGATATAAAATAAAATTTTTTGGTGGAAAGGACTCGATGGAAAGCTTGTCTCATATAATGTAAATTTATGATTTCATTAATTTCAAACCTCTCAGAACTTTCGCAGCAAGTTGCATTGAAGTAAAAATGATGCTGTGTAATCTGCCATATCTTTCCCTCATCTGTTTGAGTGCATAATAATATCTTAAAAATATTTCATCACCTGTTAACTCATGCAGAAGCAACATCATAGCGACATGGTGATCATGGTAAGATTTTGGCGCAATGATTTGCAATTTGTTATCATATTTGCTCCATTTAAAGAATCCTATATTTATTATGTAATCATTCAAGTGCTTCTTCACAGTTTTTATCCCTTTATCAAAGAGATATTTTGCATGTTCATCCCCTGTTACTTTGTAGAATTCATATAAGCCAAGAAGGGAAAAAATAAAACCATTCATGGGCGTCCCCCTTTTTTGACAGGCGTACTCTTCATACCACCAGTCATCGTTCTTATCAACATATAAGACGCCTCCTTCAGAAATGTTTCTGTCAAAGGACTCAACCGCCTTTTTTGCTACATCTATGTATCTGTCCTCTTTTGTCATCTCATATGCACGAAGTAAGGCACTAATTATTAGCCCTTGAGCCATTGCTGATATCCAGGGGGGTTTGCAATAGTATCCTGGTGTGCGCCACTCAAAATCAAACACCCATACCACATGTGTTTTTCTGTCAACATAATTATTAAGAAGCCAATCTACATGTCTGAAAAAATTATTCTTATACACCTCCTGTTTTGTTTCAACTAGCATATTATAGTTTGCTAAAGTGTAGAGAACAAGTGTATTTGGATTATGATAGATTTTTTTCTCATCAAAATGAACATGCGCTATTACTGATGGATTACAAATAACACCATCCTTATCAAATCTACATTTTTCGCTCTTGCCATTTCCAAATATTTGTTTAGCGTTTAGTATACTTGGGAAGTATATGCCAAGTTTGTACATAACCATCACATCATATCAGCATAGGCATCTATTAATCTTTTCTCCATTATACCCCAGTTATACATCTCTTTCGATGCCTTAATTCCATTTACACTAAGTTCGGCATATATCTTTTTGTCATTCTTTAAAGAATAGAATGCACTAATAACCTCATCAGGATTGAAATAATCAACTGCTATCCCACACCTTTTCTTTCTAACAATCATCCCCGCTTCGCTGTTTTTAGTTACAACAACAGGCTTACCAGCAGCCATAGCTTCAAAAAGTTTGTTTGGCACATTCAACTTGTTATTTGGATTTGATGGGTCATAGGTTATAACCAAAATATCTGCAGCAAATATGTATGCTGGCACATCCTTTGGATTAACCTGGCCCATGAACACCACATTTTCCCCATCACTTTTTCCTTTCAGTGTATTTTCAAGTGAGCCGAAACCCCCTATCACAAACAGGAAATCCTTCTTTTTTAGGACAGCATCGGCTATCTCTTCAAGATTACGTTCTGGTTCCAGTACCCCGATATACAAGATTACCTGTTTATTGCTCGGATTGATTTTACTCCTGATTTCATCAATGCTTTTGGATGATGGATGCTCTATGAAAGGGCAATTCATAGTTACGATAATTTTTTTTGCGCCGTATTCACGGAATATTTTTGCAAATGGATCACTTACTGTGATAACTAAGTCTGTTTTTTTAACAAAATATTTTTCAGCAATATCCACCATTCTTAAAATAAATTTTGGTGTAGTTTCGCTGATCATTCTTGAATACCATTCATGTGCATCATATATCAGTTTTTTTCTCCTAAATTTTGCTATCAGGAAGCCTATTGGTAATGTGTCAAAATCGTGGCAGTGAACAACATCAAAATCCTTCTTAACCATAGTAGTAAATACAGCTAACCAAAATAACGGCAGTTTCAAAATAAAGGACAAAAAATTGCTATAAGCAGAATGTATCTGTACCCTTTCTACTTTGATCTTGTCTACCACCTCTATCTTTGGATACCTTTTCCCCCTATCCCAAGCAATTATTGTAACATCATATCCATTTTCTATTAGCGATATGGCCTCTTTATATACCCTCACATCCGGTCTAAAAGGGTTTGATAACAGCATCAAGATTTTTTTCATCAATATTGTATTGTGTAGATTATATTTAAACCTTAACTTCGCAAAAATTTAGGGTATAACTACTATTTTTGTCTTATTTCTCAAGGAAGAACATGCCGA
>JASEEW010000157.1 GCA_030019485.1 Thermoplasmatales archaeon
CACAACCCCTGTACCAGAGGAAGTTGCAAAATCGTTGGATGACATCAAAGCTCTTTTAGAAGATATTCTGGAAACCATGAACATTTTAACTGATCCTGAGATGATGTCTCAAATAAGAGGCTCTGAAATGGACATCAAAGAGGGTAAGGTCACAAAATTTAGTTGAGAAAAATGTATGAAATATATGCCACTACACATTTTTCAAAGGCTTTTGGAAAATTAGACAGTAAAATTCAGGATGGAATACGCAGAAAAATTACTGAAAAACTAATAGAAAACCCTTATGCTGGCAGACCGCTGCATGGCGTGCTAAGAGGAAAACTTCGGCTAAGGGTTGGTGATTACAGAGTAGTTTATGATATAGATGAGCATAAAAAAATAATTTATCTTGTTGCTGTGGGAATCCGTCCTACCATGTATAGGTAGTTAAGTAAAAGAACAAGATTTTTCTACATCAAATACCATGCCATATCTATGATTGTTTATCATCCTGATTACCAGAAACATGTTCTAAGCCCGGGACATCCTGAATCACCAAAAAGACTGGAGAGGATTGTTGAAAGACTGAAAAAAGAAGAACTGTTTAATGTTTTACCTCCTGAGAAAGCATCTGTTGAGCAAATAAGCAGGGTGCATGATATTGATTATATTAACACAATAAAAAACATGGATTTTATAGATTTTGAGGCGCCGGTGCATCCTGAAACATTTGATATAGCAAGTCTTGCAGCAGGCGGGACAATAACCGCGACGGAGTATGCTTTTGAGAACAAAAAACCTGTTTTTGCGCTTGTCAGACCACCTGGTCATCATTCCGGCAGGGATTACGGTGGTGGTTTCTGCTACTTCAACAATGTTGCAATAGGCGTGAAAAATTTGAACAAAAAAACAGCAATCATTGATATCGACTTGCATCATGGTAATGGAACATCAGACATCTTTTATGAGGACTCAGGTGTTCTTTACATTTCAACCCATCAGGCTAATATTTATCCTGGAACAGGAAGGATTGAGGAAACAGGAAAAGGGAATGGTGAAGGGTTCAATGTGAGCATACCTTTCCCTTCAGGTTGCGGCGACAACTCCTTTGATTTGGCTTTTGAAAAAATAATAAAACCGGTTGTTAATCAATTTAGTCCTGAGATGATTTTTGTTAGTTTCGGAGGGGATGCGCATTACATGGACCCATTAGGAGGATTGAGTCTTTCAAGCCCGGGCTATGTTTCGCTATGTGAAAAAATAACAAATTTAGCAAAAAATGTTTGTGACAGCAAATTATGTTTTGTTCTTGAAGGTGGGTATAATGTTGATGCCCTGTCAGAGGTGATTGCAGGCATAGTTGGATTTTGGTATGATAAAAAAATAGATTACGAGTTCACAAATGTTAATGATAATTTTGATACTGGGAAAAGGATTGTTGAAAAAGTGATAAATGTGCAGAAAAGATACTGGGGGATTATAAATAGTAGTTAGTAGTCAGTAGTTAGGGGCTAGGAAACAACCCTGATCCCTAACTACTAGCCCCAAACTTCCCACAAACTCCCCAGCATAGCAGACACAAAAACTGTTGCAACTCAAAAACTGGGGAGTTTGCAGCCTCGATGACACACAAATTGCTGCGACTAGCAATGCTACGGAATTTGCTTTTGCAAATTCCTAGCATCTTAGGAAAAGCCCCTGGGCTTTTCCGTAAGAACTGAGAAGTTTGCCCTGACTACTTATCTCCTTGTTTCCTTTTTCAACCCTGCTTTTATATTTTTACTGCTTCTTTTTTTTATGTCCTTCTCCTTTTCCTTTTCCCTTCTCACCATTTTTTCAAGATGGGACATAACCTCATCCAGGGATTTCATCAAATCCCACTGATATAATTGCGCCCTAGATTTTGAGACAAACAGTTTTCTGGGTGTATTTAGTTTTGCTGACACAGAATACTTTGCAGTTTTTCCTTTTGGATGATATGTGGCAACATGCAACAGGAGCATCTGTGGTGCGCTCATTTTGTTTATCCTTTTCAGATATTTCTCTATTATCTTGTACATGGTATTGTACACTGATGGGTCTTCCTCCAGTCCTGTTATCTGAACATACGCACCTTTTCTTTCCTTTAATCCAGCAAGTATCCCCAGTATGTCTGCCTGTGTAATAATGCCGACTGGTTTCTGTTTTTCCTCAACAAAAACAGATGAAATGCTGTGTTTTGTCATCAGGTCAATGACTGCTCCAACATTTGCTTTTTGGTTCACGGTAATGGGTGGTGAGTGCATAATGCTTTTCACTTCAATGTTTACAGGATTTTTTTCACCATAAACCTCGCCTTTTGAAGCTTTGATCCTGTTTGCCTCAAAAAAACTGCTGATGTCCTTTAACCCAAAAGCACCAGTAATCTCCCCGTTTTTATCCACTACCGGAAGCGTTCTGATGCCCATGTCCCTCATTGTATCCTTTGCCTTAATAACACCCTCATTTTCTCCTATGGATACGGGATTAGAGGTCATTATTCTTCCAACAGGCATTTCTGTTATCTCCTTAATCCCCTTTGTTGCCCTGATTACATCAGTTCTTGATACCACACCTGCTATCCCCTTCTTTTCTATGACAGGCACCGCCCTGAACCCGTTTGTGAGTAAAACATCAGATACTGTGATTAAGGAATCATCCGGGGAAATACTGGGTGGAGAAACCATAACATTTCGAACCTGGGATGTTAATGCAATCTTCCTTCTTTTAATCAGATGAGTATATGTTACAATACCTACAAGTTTGTTCCTTTCTATAACAGGTACCTCATGAATATTGTTTTTCCTCATCATTCCAAGAACCTCAGAAACCTGTTTTTCAGGTGATGTTGTCACTGTCCTTTGGCTCATTAGTTCCTTTACCTTTATACTATCAGCATCAATATTTTTTGCCATTTCAACCACTAAGCTGTAAATGATATCCTGTGTTATAAATCTTTATGTAGGTGTAAGTGGTGATGTAGAATTATGGTGCCTTACTATAAAATCCATGCTTAGACTGCTATGATATTCCCTATCATCCCTCGATTTTTCGGGCTTAATTGTACCTCGTATGATTCCACTAAAGTAAAACACCCTACTATTCTACATCGCCTGCAAAATATTATAAACCCATATATCCATGAACTGGCATCCCTAATTTTATTGGGGGAGGGGATTAAGATGCCGAAAAAGAAAACAGAAACCCATGATGATGTCAACAGTATTTTGCTGGGTAAAAGAGTTAAGGTCAAATATAGAGATGAGAATGATATTAGAAGCATAAGCGGTGTGGTAAAGGCTGTGAATGGTGTTTATCTTGTTTTAGAAAGGGATATGGGTGCTGATACACTTTTCAATCATTCTGTTATTGACAGGATTCAGTTGGTAGAAGATGAAGAGTTAGGAATTGATAGTCATCAAAATATTATTGATGATAAAAAGAAAAATTTTGGAGGAATGATAAGATGAGTAGAGGTTTAGATAGGAAAACAGGTGAGAATATGGTAGGAAAAACAAAAATAAAACTGGGAAGGATAGGTATTGAGGGAATAGTGATTGGAATAGTTCTGTGCATGCTTATAGGCATGATACCAGCACAGGCAGAGAATGCAGAAAGGTGATAAAAGATGGAGAAACAGATTTTTAAAATTTGCA
>JASEEW010000007.1 GCA_030019485.1 Thermoplasmatales archaeon
TAAAACTTCGATACATATTTTTACAGTATGAAAAGCGGGGGGTAGCCAAGCCTGGCCAACAGCCTTTTTCTTTTCTCAAAGAGAAAAGAAAAATATTTCGGAGTTGCCTAAGGCAATTCCTCATATCTTACGGAATTTACTCTGTAAATTCCTAAGATGTCTGGCGAAATCTACGGAATTTGCTATTGCAAATTCCGTACGAACTATGGAATGCAAAGCATTCCATACGTTCCTAGGAAATCACAAGATGATTTCCATAGGATGCTAGGAAAACCCGTAGGGTTTTCCGTCGCAAAGAAAAGAGAAGGAGGGATTGCTGATGCAATCCCCTCAATTTTCTTTCTTAAAATAAAAAGGAGAATGCTTGAGTGAAAAAGAAAATCTGTGAGCAAACATTAAATAGAAAAAACAACATAATCTATAACTGGGTTAAAACATGAAGCTCTCAAAACTCATCATAACAGCAATCATTCTTCTCGCATTAATATCACTATCAGTGCCACATGGCTCATGTCTGGATGTTAGCTGCAGGGCGATAAAGGCAAGACCTTCAATAACCTATAATGAGACTGCATGGGGGTTGGGGTATACTGGGAAAGGGATTGTTATTGCGATGATAGATACAGGCATTGATGATGAGCATGAATCACTTAAAGGAAAATTCGTTGCGGGAGTAGATGTCAGAAAACCATTGACGCCTAAAGATGGCTCCTATAACCCGGATGATGAAACACATCACGGGACATATACTGCGGGTATTGGTGTAGGCAGTGGTGATGGCGAGGGAAAATATAAAGGCGTTGCACCCGATGCAAAATTTGTTGATGTATGTATTGGGAAATTGAGGCTAGGCTACCACCTTGTTAAGTCTATAGAGTGGTGCATTGATCATAAAGACACTCAATGGGAAGATCAGCCGCCAGAGTACTGGGGAATAGATATTTTATGGATGATGGTGGGTGACAGTGATCCTGATGATGAGTTGAATCAAGCAATAAACGAGGCTGTGGATAAGGGCATAATTGTTGTAGGGGCAGTAGGAAATGCAGGGCCTGATAATAATGAGGCTGGTGTGGCTAGCGCTGCAGATAGGGAGATCGGTGTTGCAGCTGTAGATGATAAAGACACCGTAACGAGAAATGATGACGAAATCTGCGATTTCTCTAGTAGAGGTCCTAGAAAAGATGATAGTGATGATAATCTGTATGATGAATTACAGCCTACCATATCAGCTTATGGGGCAGGTGTGGTTTCTGCAAAATATGACACAGAAGACGAGTATTGGTGCCCCGGCGATGGTACTTGTCCAGCAACAGCGCATGTTGCAGGTGTTGTGGCATTAATGCTTGAAGCAAATCCAGATTTAACTCCTGCACAAGTTAAGCAAATCTTGCAGGAAACAGCAGAAGCAAGAGGTACACCTGAACACCCAGACTACCCTTTCCCACATAATAAATGGAACAGAAGTTATGGCTATGGAATTGTAGATGCTTATGAAGCAGTTAAAAGAGCATTAGAACTCAAGCCACCGGAACCAAATAAAGCACCAACAATCACAATAGCCACACCACAGAATAATGCCAAGGTATCAGATACTATCACCATATCTGGCACAGCACTAGATACAGATGGTAATGTAACCAATGTTGAATTAAAATTTGATGATAATAACTGGTTTAATGTTTCCATAGTTTCTGCGAGTAGTTTGCAATGGAATTATACATGGAATACAAAAAATGTTGAGAATGGGAAGCATACAATTTATGCGAGAAGTTTTGATGGTGAGAATTATTCTGCAACAACCTCGGTTGGTGTTAATGTGTATAATGAAGTATCTGCAGGTGGTGTTGGGAAGGAAACAAAAATCAATCCTGTTTATCTGATTACTGGTGCAGGTATAATTGGAGCAGTTGTGATTATTGTTGTGTGTTTGCTGCTGTTTAGAAGAAAGAGGCTAACAGGTTTACCTACCAGTGCCCCTCCCCCACCTGCAACCGGTGTTCCATCACCTGTAACTGTTCCTCCTCTACCTGTAACGGGTGTTCCTTCACCTGTAACTGTTCCTCCTCCGCCTGTAACTGGTGTTCCATCTATAACTGCTCAATGCCCAACATGTGGGAACATCATTCAGATAACATCAGCAAAAAGACCACTAAAAGTTAAATGTCCTAAATGCGGCGCAGGAAGTATTCTAAGATAAAAATATACTAAGGGGTTGATTTTGGAATAATAATTTTAGCATTGACAAGAGGGTTTTTGTACAGAAAATAAAACATAATATATAAGTCAGAATTACATTACCCTTTTGATGCTCTACATAACCTCTCTACCAATTGCAATCCCAATATTCATCCTTGGTGTCCTTTTTCTTTACAAGGGTGCAGACTGGCTCATTGACGGCGCATCAAAAACAGCCGTGCGTCTTGGTGTTTCATCATTGATTGTTGCATTAACAGTTGTAGCCTATGGGACATCACTGCCCGAGTTTGCTGTTAGTTTTCTTGCAGCGCTGAGAGGGCACCCAAGTATATCAATAGGAAACGTGCTCGGCTCATGCATAGCAAACCTGCTGCTTATTCTTGGGATAAGTGCGTTAATAAAACCGTTAAAGGTAACGAAAACTGTTGTGAACAGGGAAGCACCGATAATGGTTGTTTCATCCTTTCTTCTTCTGCTGCTTTCTGTTGAATATGTCTTAAACAGGGTTGATGGCATAATTTTATTGCTGTGTTTTGCTGCATATATTGTGTTTTTTGTTTGGATTGCGAAAAAAACCAAAAACAAATATGAGATAAAATCAAGTCCTATGTGGAAAAACCTTGTTTTGATTGTTGCTGGCATAGGGGGTGTTGTTATAGGAGCAAAATTTCTTGTTGACTCCTCAGTTTTTTTCGCAAAAACATTTGGCGTCAGCGAAGCGGTTATTGCCCTAAGTCTTGTTGCTGTAGGAACATCCCTGCCAGAACTTGCGGTTTCTGG
This sequence comes from Thermoplasmatales archaeon, assembly GCA_030019485.1. Lineage (GTDB taxonomy): Archaea > Thermoplasmatota > JASEFT01 > JASEFT01 > JAUWIS01 > JASEEW01. Next base: position 2,980 of record JASEEW010000007.1, read on the forward strand.
TTTAGCAAGCTGGAAGAGTGAATCAGACATAGCCATAGGAAACATCATAGGCTCAAACATCTTCAACATACTGCTGATTCTTGGCGTCTGCTCAGCTGCTGCATCGCTCATCATTGACCAGAAATTGTTTATAAACATGCTTCTTGTGTGTGTTGCAAGCATCATTATAATACCAATGCTTTATTACGGAAAACGCCTTCAGCGTTTTCCTAATATTTCAGGAAAAGCCAAAGGCTTTTCCATGAAATACACAGGATATGTGCTTTCAAGAAAAGAAGGCGTTGTTCTACTAATAGGATATGCTTGTTATATAATGTGGCTTTACGTTCCTCTATGAGATTGCGATAGACCCAATGGTTTTCTCTGTCGGTGTGTATGTTAACCTGATTGTTTTGCCTGATAAATCAATGTTATCTGTTCTAATGGAAAACACGTCAGTTTCACTAACCATCTTATCTCCATCATTGTCAACCCATAACAAAGACACTCCACTGCTGACATTCTGATACTCTTCGATTACTGTATAATATGAGTAAAACTTTTTTAGCGGAATGGTCCCATGTCCTGTTACAGTAAAATTTACATTCCCTGTAGAAAGAGGAAAAGTAATGTCTGTAATCGTGGTGTTATAATAATATGTTGAGCCAACCTTGGTTTCAGCAGGCGTTGATAATGTGGCAGATGGTGTGAAACCCTCAAATGATGATACCCACATATAAAGCATCCCTGCTAAGATTATTGTTATGATGATTGGAACAATAACAAGTATGATGATAATAATCACAACTATTTTTAGTGTGTTGTCTTTTTTTGGTGGCGGCGTATAATACGGTGGCATTGGGGGAGGATAAGGAGGTGAATATGAGGGTGGCGGAGGTCCTGCAAATAACACTGAAAGCAATGAGAGAAGATATTTGAACATTACTGCATAATATGATATTCGTTTGTATTAAATATTGTGGCGGATATTTTTTGTGTTCCCAAAATGTTTATAAGCATACATGGTATTTCATTAAATGATAAACATGAACAAGGTGTATGTGTTGATTAGTATTAAGAGAGGGGCGGCAAAGGATGTTTTGAAAGAAATTTCTAGATTGAAAGGTGTTTCAGAGGCAAGCATAGTAAGTGGGAGATATGATATGTTTGCAAAGATTGAGGGTGAAAGCCTGCCTGTAATTACAGACACAATAATAAACAGGATTCATAAAATAGGGGGGGTTGAAAGAACAGAGACCCTTATAGCGCTTGACCTTGACATAACTGGTGAGGAAGGACCAGCTGTAAGGGCAATTTAAATTATTTTACATCATACTCCAAAAAATCCTCAGCAACAACCGAGTTTGGAAAAACCTTTTTTGCATCCTTTTCCAGTACACCTGCATCCTCATACCTTGGGCTGATATGTGTTAAAAACAAAATTTTTGCACCTGCTTTTTTTGCAATCATGGCAGCCTGTCTCGCAGATGAATGCCCATATTTGTTTGCTTTTTTCTCTAAGGATGAATCTGCAGTAGCGTCATGGATCAGAACATTACTTCCTTTTGCAAAATCAGCAATTGCCCCTGAAGGTTTTGTATCAGATATATAAACAATTTTTTTCCCTTTTCTTGGTTTACCCAGAACCATGTCTGACGTAATCCTCCTGCCGTTTACCGTTATGTTCCCCCCTTTCTGCAATTTTCTGAAAAAAGGGCCCTCAGGTATCCCTAGTTTTTTTGCTTTTTTCACATTGAACCTGCCAGGGCGTGTGTCTTCCTCAACAGCATAAGCCAGTGTTGGGACATTATGCTCAGCCGTTTTTGCCTTTATAATGTAACCATCGCATTTGACAGTATCGTTATCCTTCAAATCCTTTACGATAAAATGGAATGTTGGGATGAAGTATCCAAGATTGATGATTATGTTTACAAGTTTTACTGTGCCAGTCGGCCCATAGATTTCAAGGGTTTTTTTTCTGTTGTTAAGGCTCATGCTTTGAACAAGGCCCGGCAGCCCCAGAAAATGGTCTCCATGAAAATGTGAAATCAGAATCCTGTTAATTTTCATAAAACTCACATTTGAACCCATTAACTGTCTCTGTGTGCCTTCACCGCAGTCAAAAAGAAGAACATCCCTGCCTATTCTTACGGCAACTGCGGAAACATTTCTGTTTTTTGACGGCCAACTACCGCCTGTTCCAAGAAACACAATCTGCATAGTGTCACCTAAAGATAAAATAACAAAAAATAAATTGGCAGCCTACAATAGGAAAACCTTGGGCTTACTCCTCTTCCGTCTTTTCTTCTTTTTTTTCCTCTGTTTCCTTTTTAAGCGCTACCTTTCCAGGGAAGTACTTTAATAGTATAATATCCCCTACTGCCTGAATCCATCTATACGGAACATTTACATTGACACCATCTTCAACAAGGATGGGGTTTGTTCCGCTTACGTACAAAGCATCTACTTTGCTGTTTGTTACATCCAGCACAACATTCTCCACAGTGCCAAGGTGTACACCCTGATTTGTGTATACAGGCATATTTGAGAATCTGCTAATTTCTTCCAGCATTTTTACCACCAGACTATAACCTAAATGGACGAACTACATAATAAAGCCTTCGTCGCTTGTTACGGAATTTGCTCTTGCAAATTCCTAACATATTACGGAAAACACCTTTGGTGTTTTCCTAATATTTCAGGAAAGGCTTTTTGCCTTTCCGTGAAATTTCAGGAAAAATGCTCTGCATTTTTTCCGTGAAATCTCCTTTTTTTCAGCATCAGAAGATTGTTTTTCCTCCCTCTCTTTTTTCCTCCGATGGCTGAGAAATGCTTTCTTCCTCTTTTTCCCCTTTCACTGAGCCTGTTTCCAGTTTTTCCTCCAACACTGCTCCACTAATCCCTTCAGGTGCAGACAAAATTTCAGATGCCCTGACTTCCACCCTCTTTAAAGGGTAGATTGATTTGCATTTGCTGAAGATGCTAGCAGAAAGCCCACCTGAAATCATTTCTTTGACAAATCCTCCCAGGGTTTTGCTTCCTGCGCTTTCATTAATTGTTTCTTTTATTATGTTCCTTATGGCTGTTCCCTGGGATGACTGAATCTTTTTTTCAGCGAGACCCAGTGCCTTCACCATTACCTCAAAACCATCCTTTGTAAGGACGGAGTAGGATTCGTCAATCTGCGACCTTCTTTTTCTACTCAGCCTTCTGATATAATCGCTAGCTAAACTATAACCTATAAATCTTGTGTGAGCATCACTGCCTTTCACATCGTTTATCTGAAACCTCAGTTTCAGATGTGTTTTTGAGATATCCCCTGTTAGTTCCTGCATTGTTGTTTCAACAGTTCTGCCCATGAGTTTTTCAGGTGCATCAGACATGGTTTCTGCTATCAAAACATTGTTGAACATTTCAGGCGCCATTACCCTATACCATCCTTTTGCCTTCCACCTGTCTTTCACTTTTCCAGTTCTCTGTTTTGCCAATCACTCACCCATCCGTAATAGTTTTTCATGTTCATATAATCTTTGTAATACTATCTATGTTCATGTATTTTTTTAGTACATCCGGAACATTAACAGAGCCATCCTCATTCTGGTAGTTTTCAAGGATGGCAGCCATTGTTCTTCCAACCGCCATGCCTGAACCGTTCAAGGTATGCACATATTTTGCCTCCAGATGCGGTTTTTCCCTGTATTTTATTCTGTTTCTTCTTGCCTGAAAGTCTGTGCAGTTTGAACAGGATGAAACCTCTACATATCCATTCTGACTAGGGAGCCAAGCCTCAATATCATAGGTTTTTGAGGCGGTAAAACCAAGGTCGCCTGCGCACAGATGCATAACCCTGTAGGGTATTTTTAACAGTTTCAGGATTTCCTCAGCATCATTAACAAGTTTTTCCAGCTCATCATTTGATGTTTCAGGCTCAGTAATTTTCACAAGTTCAACCTTGTTGAACTGATGAACCCTTATAATACCTCTCGTGTCTGCATGCCTTCCTGCCTCCCTCCTGAAACATGGTGTGTAGGAAACATACCTTTTTGGAAGTTCATCCCTTGTTAAAAACCCGTTGGAATGCAATGCTACCAGCGGTGTTTCTGCTGTTGGTATCATGTACATATTATCCTTTTCGCATTTGTAAAGGTCATCCTCAAACTTTGGCAGGTTTCCTGAGCCTACAAGGACATCTGGGTTCACAAGGAGTGGTGGAAAAACCTCTGTATATCCCTGCTTCAGATGAACATCAATCATAAAGTTTATCAGCGCCCTTTCCAGGGATGCCCCCATGCCTTTCAGTGTGTAGAAGCCCGCACCTGCGAGTTTCACACCGCTTTCAAAATCAATAATCCCAAGTTTTTCCCCTGTTTCCCAGTGCTCCTCTGGTTTAAAATCAATCTTTCTTGGTTTGCCATATCTCCTGATTTCAACATTATCCTTTTCACTGTTTCCTGCAGGAACAGAAGAATCAGGAATATTTGGTATCATAAGGGATAGCACTCTGGTTTTTTTGGCATACTCCCTGAGTTTTTCATCAGTTGCCCTGATTTTTTCAGCAATTCCAGCCATTTTTTTGATTTTCTGCTGTTTTTCATGAGATTTTAATGTTTTAATCTCCTCAGCACCAACATTTTTTAAATGCTTCAGCTTATCTGCTTCAATCCTGAGGCGCCTCCATTCCTTATCCACACTTATAAGCTCCTCCAAAGGGGTTTTTTGCCCCCTTTTTGCTAATGAGGCTCTGACAAAATCTGTCTTTTCCCTTACGAGTTTAATATCAAGCACAAGTAGAGATTAAACAACCTATTTATAAACCTATCGGTTTTGTCGAAAATTCTAAATAGGGGCAAACCTATACTGTTTTTGATGTTCGGGGGCTTCTTTTTCATTTTTAACACCTCCTGAAAAACCATCTCCAACCCCGAACATCGCTTTTGAAAAATCTTGTTATGATGTAGTGTTATGCGTTTCGTTGTTCATCCTCATTTATTATCTATCACCATATACCTATTATCGCCATTCCTCAGTTTCTCAACCTTTTTCATTTTTCCCCTTTTTGCTCAGATAGTCCTTTATAGCAGCATGCAGTGCATCGGCTGCAAGGTTTGAGCAGTGCATCTTTATAGGCGGCAGACCATCCAACGCATCAGCAACATTGTTTCTGTTAATCTTCAGTGCCTCATCAATTGTTTTTCCTTTTGCCATCTCAGTAATCATTGAACTTGTTGCTATTGCCGCAGCGCAACCAAACGTCTTGAATTTTACATCTTCAAGCCTGTTATCTTTGATTTTTATGTATATTGTCATGAGGTCACCGCAGTTGTGTAGAGTCGCTGATTTGGAAACATAGGAGTGTGCATCCTTTATCTCAAGATTATAGACATAACCATCATACTCCGCAGTTTTTACTTGTGTTATCGGTAAATAGAGAAAATAGTGTTTATTATTCTTTTTGGGGTAGAGCAGTGAATCCCCAATTTTAAGATCATTTGCATGGCACCAAAAGTCTATTGTTTCATCTTTGTTCTTTATGACAAAAGATTTTGCGGCAAGGATATGATGCTCAGGTGTCACGCTAAGTTTTCCAAATTGGTTTTTTAATGTTATAATCTCACCTTTATATTTTCTTTTATGGATTGCTATAACCTTATGATATTTTCCATCATGGGATAACACCTTGTTTCCTACATCAAGATTCTGAATCGAAATTGTATTTGGATTGCTGATTATATCTGTTTCCGGCAAAACACAAATTGGATTCCCCACAGTGCCAACACCATCTGGGTTCTCTATCTCGCCCATGTTTTTCGGATTTCTGAAATGCTCCATCATTTTTTCAGAATACATAATTATTCCTCCAAGTATTTTAGGTCATCAATATCCTGCGCTCTGCCCAACTTTTTCAAAATGTCGATATGCATTTTTCTTGGAATCACACACAATTCAACACCCTTAAATTTGATTATGGTTTTGTTTTTCCATGCATAATTAAAATCTTTAGGTTTCATATCTACAAGCATGTCTATCTTCCAGTCATTCTCAAAAGATGTTCTGCCCACACCAAGGATTTCTGTTATATTTTCAATCTCAGGATTTAATCCTAATTCTTTTAGAACAATTATTGTTTTTTTCACATTATTCCTAGTGGGCATAATGGTTATGTCTATGTCGGCAGTGGTTCTTGGCGCACCATAGAGAATACTTGCTAAACCACCCATTATAAGATACCTAATTTTGCTCTCATTTAACTTTTTAAATATCTTCTCAAGTTTTAACAATCCTAGCACCTCTTCTAAGCATTTCTATCTGATATGCAATCTCCAGTCTTTTTTCAGGACTCAGTTTTCTGAACCATTCTGCAAGTGCTTTCCTGCTATGCCACTTTTTTTCCAATTTTTCGTTCACCTAAACCCTGCCTTTTTATTTTTTCATCTCCTTTTTCCATTTCTCAATCTCTAATGGTTTTTTCCACAGAGGAGACATCTCCCTTAAATTCCTGATAATGCCTGGCAGTACATCAATCACATATTTTACCTCATTCTCTGTGTTTCCCCTTCCAAGTGTGATGCGCAATGAGCCATGCGCCTCAATCTCATTCAGACCAATAGCAAGCAGAACATGTGATGGAAGAAGTTTCTTTGATGAGCAGGCTGAGCCTGTTGATGCAGCAATGCCTTTTTCATCCAGACTTAGAATCAAAGACTCACCTTCTACAGCCGTGAATCTGAGATGCGCATTATTCGGCAGACGCAGGGTAGGATGACCGTTAAGATAGCTTTCCTCAATGTTCAAAACATTTTTTATGAGTTTATCCCTTAAAATTGTTAAATGCTCTGCATCCTCATTTAACCTTTTTTTTGCCAGCTCGCATGCTTTACCAAAACCAACAATATTAGGGATGTTTTCAGTGCCTGACCTAATACCTTTTTCATGCCCTCCACCATGAATCATAGGCTCAAGTTTCACACCCTTCCTAATATATAGTGCGCCAACCCCTTTCGGACCATAAATCTTGTGTGATGATATTGAAAGTAAATCAATTTTTGTTTTTTTAACATCAACAGGTATTTTCCCAACAGATTGAACAGCATCTGAATGAAAAACAATATTGTGCTCTTTTGCAATTTTCCCTATTTCTTCAATGTTTTGTATTGTTCCAATCTCGTTGTTAGCATGCATAACAGTGATAAGGAATGTTCCTCTGGATATAGATTTTTTTAGATTATCAAGATTCACAACACCATATTTATCAACTGGTAAGTATTTAACCTTAAACCCTTGTAACCCCAAATATTTGCATGTTTCCATCACAGCAGGATGCTCAATAGAACTCGTGATAATATGGGGCCCCTTGTAGTCTGTGATTTCCTCTTTCATTTTGTATGCTATCCCTTTTATCGCAAGATTGTCAGACTCTGTCCCACCTGATGTGAAAACTATTTCATCCTTATCCGCATTAATGAGTTTTGCAATGTTTTCCCTTGCTTTTTCCATTGCATCATGCGCCTCTCTGCCAAATGAATGAAGTGATGAAGGATTCCCATATTTTTCTGTGGAAAAAGGGAGCATCTCTTTTACAACGTCTTTATCCACCGGCGTTGTTGATGCGCAGTCCATATATATTTTTCTCATACTGCATCCCCTTTGTTCTTTATTATCTTCTCAAGTATTTTAATGTATTCCTCTGAAATCTCAGAAGGTTTTTCAGATGAAAGAACGCATTTTAGGCATTTTTCGGCATCAAACAGGCATGTTGTTAAATATTTTTCACCACCGTCAGGCAGCATCACAGCAATCAACCCCTTTTTCATCTTTTTTGCTTTTTGCAGTGCAACGTACATCGCTGCACCAGAGCTCATGCCTGAAAATATTCCCTCCCTGATACCAAGCAGTCTTGCAGTCTCAAAGGCATCCTCATCCCTGACATTGATTTTTTCATCAATCCTTGAAAGCTCATATATCCCAGGAATAATGCTCTCACCCATGTTTTTCAGCCCCTGAATCCTATGATCAGGATAAGGTTCAACACCCACAATTTTTATATCCGGTTTGAGTTCTTTGAGCCTTCTTGAAACACCCATAAGCGTCCCTGTTGTTCCCATCCCTGCAACAAACATTGTTATCTTTCCATCTGTTGCATCCCATATTTCTTTTGCGGTTGTTTCATAATGTGCAAGCCAGTTGTATTTGTTGTCATACTGGTCTGACATAAAATATTTCTTGTCTTCACCCATTTTTTTTGCTGTGCTTATGGCACCATCCATCCCATCCCTACCTGGCGTGAAAACAATCTCAGCACCAAGTGCGGTAAGCATTCTTATTCTCTCCATGCTCACATTATCAGGCATAACAAGTTTTAATCTGTATCCTTTCACAGCGCAGACCATTGCAAGCCCAAGCCCTGTGTTCCCTGATGTTGCCTCCAGAATAACTGTGTCTTTTGAGATTTTTCCTTCCTTCTCAGCATGCTCAATCATGCTTTTTGCGATTCTGTCCTTCACAGAGCCCATAGGGTTTGTTTTCTCCAGTTTCCCGTAAACCTCAACATTTTTGTTAGTATTCATTTTGTTTATTTTAACAAGCGGTGTATCACCAACAATGCCCAGTATTGTGTTTGCTTTTTTCGACATATCCTATCCCTACATTGATTTGTCTGCTCTAAAAACTTTTGCAAATATTATGTAAATAAATTATAAAAAATCAGTATTCCCTTGATTTCGTAAACTATTAATACAATTATAAATCATACAGGAATACAAAACACGCTTTGTGATTGAAATGGGTAATCATAAAAAAGAAACGGAAAGATACAGCAGACACATACTCCTTAAGGAAATAGGGGAAGAAGGACAGGTTAAACTATCAAAAAGTTCTGTGGTTATCATAGGATGCGGTGCCTTAGGCAATACTATAGCAAACAATTTGGTCAGAGCAGGGATTGGAGAAATAAAAATTATAGACAGGGATATTATAGAAATGAATAACCTGCAGAGACAAATTCTATTTGACGAAGAGGATCTTGGATTACCAAAAGCATGGGCGGCTGTAAAAAAGTTGCAAAAAGTAAACTCAAAAATTAAAATCAAAGCAGTTGTGGAAGATTTGAATAATACTAATATTGAAGGAATTATTAAAGGTGCTGATTTAGTGATTGACGGCACAGACAACATGGAAACAAGATTCTTGATAAACGATGCCTGTATAAAACACAAGATTCCGTGGATTTATGGTGGGGCGATTGGTACCCATGGTATGAGCATGAGTATAATCCCTAATAATACGCCTTGCTTCAGATGTGTTTTTCAGGTTCTCCCAGAACCTGGTGTGTTACCTACATGCGATATATCCGGTGTGTTAAACACAATACCATCAATCATCGCATCTATTGAGAGTACAGAGGCATTGAAAATTTTGCTTGGAAAAAGTATCAACAATAATCTGTTAATTTATGATGTCTGGGCACATGATTTTCAATCAGTAAAAATTAAGAAGAACAATGAATGTGAATGCTGTGTTAAACACAATTTTGAGTTTCTAAACGCAGAGAAAAAAACACGAATCACCTTGCTGTGCGGTGAGAATGCTGTGCAGATTACGCCCACCAAAACCGGCATATTATCGTTTGAGTCACTTGCCCAGAAACTTCAGAAATCCGGGAATGTGAAAATGAGCAGAATTATTCTTAGATTCACTGTGGATTCCTATCAAATCAATATTTTTAAAAGCGGGCGTGCAATCGTTTATGGAACAAACGATGAGAAAACAGCAAAATCATTGTATGCAAAATATGTGGGGCTATAGAATGAAGAAAAATAGTATTATGAAAAAATATGAGAAACTAAAACAGGCAGTAAAAGAAAAAAATAAAATTTTGATAGCATTTTCAGGTGGAGTGGACAGTTCATTGGTTGCGAAAATTGCATATGATGTACTTGGAAAGAAAGCTCTTGCAATAACCTTAACCTCCGAGACGTTTTCTAAAAGGGAATTGAAAAATGCAAAAAGAATTGCGAAAGAAATTGGCATACCTCATAAAACTGTAAAATCATCAGAACTACATAATGATAAGTTCGTAAAAAATCCTGAGAATAGATGTTACTATTGTAAGAAAGAGGAGGCTTTAATTCTAAAAAGAATAGCAAATGAAAAGGGAATAAAGTATATTGCAGATGGTGTAAATCTTTCAGATTTTAATGAACATAGGCCTGGTATAAAGGCACTTAATGAACAATGTTTTATTCACCCACTTGTTGAGGCAGGAATTAAAAAAAGGGATGTTAAAAATTTAGCAAAAACAGTGGGTTTATCAAACTGGGATATGAGTTCTACAACCTGCATAGCATCAAGAATTCCCTACAATGAAAAAATCACGAAAGAGAAACTGAAAAGAATTGAGGATGCAGAATCATTCATTCTTTCCTTAGGGTTTAAACAGGTGAGGGTGAGATGCCATGAAAAACTTGCAAGGATAGAAGTAAACAAAAATGAAATAGAAAAAATTATTGGATGGAAATCAAGAATAGTAAGAAAATTAAAAGAAACTGGTTTCAAGTATGTAACACTGGACTTGGAAGGATACCGGTCTGGAAGTATGGATGAGGTATTATGACAAAAGCCATAGGTTTACTGTCCGGAGGTCTTGACAGCACATTAGCAGTTCAGTTAATGCTGGATCAGGGTATTGAAGTCATAGCATTGAATTTTATTACACCATTCTGCACATGCACAAAAAAAGGATGCGAACATGATGCGGTTCGTGTAGCAAAAGAATTTGGAATTAAGATAAAAGTGATTGCTGCTGATGAGGATTATATAAAGATAATAAAAGATCCAAAGCATGGGTATGGAAAAAACATGAATCCATGCATAGACTGCAGGATATTTATGCTGAAAAAAGCCAAAGAGTACATGGAAGAAACAAATGCATCATTTATATTTACAGGTGAGGTTTTAGGACAAAGACCCATGTCTCAAATGAAGCATACATTAAAACTTATAGAAAAGGAATCAGGGTTAGAAGGACTCATTCTGAGACCTTTATCCGCTCAATTTCTTGAGTCAACCATCCCAGAAAAAGAAGGACTTGTGAACAGGGAGAAATTACTCAGCATCAAAGGTCGCTCCAGGAAGCCACAGATGAAACTGGCAGAGACGTTCAGCATAAAAGATTATCCCTGCTCTGCAGGGGGATGCAGATTAACTGACCCACAGTTTGCCATAAGAATAAAAGAAGCATTTGAACATAATGAGTTTTCTCTTAATGACATAATCCTCTTAAAATATGGCAGGCATTTCAGGCTGAGGAGCAATGCAAAGGTTGTTGTAGGTAGAAATAAGGAGGAAAACACCATTATCAGGAATATTGCAAAAGAAAATGATTTATTATTTGAGGTAATGGAATACGGTAGCCCAACAGCGCTTCTCAGAAATAGCAAACTAAACTCAGCAACATTAGATTTCAACGTAATATCCCAACCGAAAACATTTCGGTTGCTGAGTTTACAGGAAAATGACATGGAAACAGCAGCCTCACTCTGCGCAGGATACAGCGATGGAAAAAATGAGGAGCATCTCAATGTTAGGGTCTGGAGCAAAAAAACTTCGGAATCAAAAGGTCAGGATAGGGTTATTCAGTGCGTTCCTATGGAAGACAGACAGATGAAAATGTTCATGGTAAGGTGATGATAAAGCGGGTGTATTTGTTCATTTTTATTCAAACCCTTCTGAAATATATCCTTGAAATACTGTCACATGAAAGCCTTCATAAACCAGAAAACCATTACATTTTTTGGTGATAGAATGATAAACGGCGCAGTAAATGCCCTAAAGGTTGTCCTGAGTTTGAAATCGGGTGAGAATGTCCTTGTCGTGTCTGATGAGAAAAAAAATGAGATTGGGAAGGCATTCATGGATGGGGCAAAACAGCTGGGTGCAAATGTAAGAAATTATGTTCTGCCAGAGGACAGGAGGCCTTTGAAAAAAATACCAGACGCCCTTCTAAAAATGGTTGATGATAATAACATAATAATCAATGCTTTTGAGGGCTTTCCTGAGGAGACGCCGTTCAGGATAAAGCTAATTAAAAAAGAAATATCAACAAATGCCAGGGTCGGACATGCACCAGGAATAACCCGTGCCATGATGACCCGGGGCCCTATGACTACGGACTATGAAAAGGTTGCAGAAAACGCATACTCACTTATTTCAAAATTTAAAAATGCAAAAAATGTGCATATCACAGCGCCAGGCGGAACAGACATAATCCTCGACATAGAAAACAGGGGTTTTGATTCCGATGTTAAAATAAAACCAGGGACATTTGGAAATTTACCCGCGGGTGAAATCTGGTGCGCCCCTGTTGAAAACAAAGCAAACGGTGTCATTGTCACAGACGGCTCAATTGGTGATATTGGGCAGGTAAAAAAGCCGTTAAGGATTGAGGTTGAGAATGGAAAAATTGTCAGCCTGCAAAGCGACGACCCATGGCTTGTTGAAAAAATAAAAAAACTTACATCTGTGGACAAGATGGCATCTGTTATAGGCGAACTTGGCATTGGCCTGAATCCAAACGCAAGAATAACAGGAAACCTTCTTGAGGATGAAAAAGCAGGAAAAACCGCGCATATCGCATTTGGAAACAATGAAGAGATGTCCAACGGAAAGAATAATTCAAAAACACACAGGGATTTCCTTTTCTACAAACCCACACTAAAAGTAACATATAAAGATGGAAATGAGAAGATAGTTATTAAGGATGGAGATGTAATTTAGTAGTTAGGGCAAACTTCCCAGTTTACTAGTTACATAGATTTGGGTGTCTATGAGGCTGGGAAGTTTGGGGTTAGTAGTTTCGGAATTTCATAGGAAAACTTCGTTTTCCTATTCTCTCCAATTTTCCTTCGGAAAATTGTCGATGCTTGAGCAATTCCTCACTCCTGCAAATTGTGAATTTGCAGAAGTCAGGGGTTAGGGAAATCCCTAACTCCTAATCCCTGATCCCTGACTACTTGCTCAGTATTCCCACATAGGCAGAGCCCTGTCATACCCCATGAGTTTCACGCCTGTTACTGCTGCTGCATCATAGGTTAAAGCCATCAAATCATTTTTGTTCAGTAGGTCTATGGAATCATGCCCCACTGACGAAACAAGGATTTTGATTTCCCCATTCATCCTGTTGATAAACTCTGATATCTCGTTACCCACTGCTTCTGCATCACCGTTTCTTTCATTGTAGAAGAATCCAATGCCATCCGCGCCAAGGGCCAATACTTTGACAGCATCCTCAGCGCTTCTCAGATTTGCAAGAATCAGCAGTTTAATATCCTTGTCCTTTGCCTCATCCAAAGCCCTCATTGCAGGACCAAAAACACCGGTTACAGGGAAATAAGAGCAGTCTACTGCTACTGCATCAGGTTTTACTTTGACTGCTTTTTTTACATTTTCATATAAGTCAAACGGCTGTATTCTCAGTATTATTGTTTTTTTGTGTTCCGTGACCTCCTTTAACAGTTTAACCTCCTTGAAATCAGCAGGTTTTAACTCCACCGCATTGCATAAAGTTAAATCAGTAAACACAGGCCATCTGACAACAACAGGTCCATCCTCAATTTTTTCAACCTCATCCTGGTTCTGACATACTGAAAATGTTCCAGATTCAAATGCGCCCAATGCAAAACCAGGGTTTGGTTTCTCAGGTGATAAAAACACTGGTGTGCTCAGTTTTAATTTCCCAATTTCCAGGCTTGTGTCAACCTCTCCGATTGCTTCACTTCCTCTTTTTAAAAGAAGAAAATCGTTTAATGATGAAACAACAGGTTTAAACATTTCCTTTTTCCTGTATTCCCTTTTTTTAGAAACAGCCTTTTTCATTTCACCAAGATTGTATTTTTTCAGCATTTCCTTTTCATTATCATTTAAATTCTGAATCTCAGCATTTTCCACGTCCTTGATTTCCCCCTTGACAAAAACACTCCCGCCTAAAACATTCCCAAGGCTTTCAGCATCACCGGAAACAATAATTACACCACTGGTCATTTTTGCGCCCAAAAATTTTCCTGCATCACCATCAATAAAAATCTTCCCCCCGCTCATCATATATCCAGCAAAACTGTCAGCATCACCTTTCAGCGATATTTCAGCATTCTTGTTCAGCGCGCCAAAGAAATCTCCTGCTTTCCCTTCCACAAATACTTTCACATTTTTATCTATCCCAACAGCTATATTATCCTGACCATCCAGACCACTGATTTTAACAGATGATGCGCTTACCATCTGCTTCCTAAGCGCCTCATTGATTTCCTTTGTAGTGCTGATAGGCATAATACTGGAATAGGACACATTGATTAAATAGTTTATTAAGGTTTAAGGTGTAGAGGTGTAAAGGTTTATGGTGTAAGATATAAGATTTAATGGTTTAAGGGTTTAAGGTGTAAGGTTTAGGGGATAAGGAGATGAATCAAAAAGGTTTATATTGCAATATGGTGTTTATTCAGTTATGAAAAGTTGTGTTAGAAAGGAAATATTGATAGGGGTTTTGATAGTTTCTGTGATTCTTGGCACGATTGTAATCGTTTCAGCAAGCGCAACAGAGAAAACAGAAGTAAATAAAAATCCAAAATCACCAGAGACGATTTATGTTGGCGGAGACGGACCAAACAATTATACAACAATACAGGAAGGCATAAATGCGGCAAACAGTGGGGATACTGTTTTTGTGTATGGTGGGACTTATTATGAGAATGTGGTGATAGATAAAACATTGACTTTGATTGGTGAGAATAGGAATACTACAATAATTGATGGTGGCAGCATAGGAGATGTTGTTTATATTTCTGCGGATTGGGTGAATGTGAGCGGGTTTACAGTTAAGAATAGCGGTTCAGGTTTGAATAATGCAGGAGTAGTTATCTACTATCACTCAGATAATAATGTACTTCAAAATTGTGTTGTCTCAAATAACAGTTACGGTGTCTTCCTCCGACAGTTTCAAACCAATAACATTGTTACAAATTGTATAGTCTCCAATAACGATTGGGGTATTGTGCTCTGGTTTGGAGCAGACGGTAATATAATCTCAAACTGCAACGTATCAAACAACAGGGGAGGTATTCAATTAAGCGAGGTCTCGTATAACAACATCGTAAACAATCAAATGATTGGAAACACTGAGCGGAGTTTGTTAGTTGTGGGCGGTCAAAAGCAGTATTTTAACAATACAATACCTGCTTCTAACACCGTGAACGGGAAAAGTGTATCCTATTTTTTTGATATGAAAGATCAGATACTCCAGAATGTAGATGCTAGAAGCATTACATTAGCTTGGTGTGATAACTTTACACTAAAGAATTGTAGTATAACAAATGGAGATCCTATCCATCTAGTGGGTGTAACAAATTCAACCCTTATTAGTTGTAACTCTTCAAATAATGGGGATGACGGCATTTTTCTCTTCTTATCTTCATACAATACAATCTCAAGTTGCGATTTCTATGCTAATAGTGGTGATGGTATCTATCTTTCCTCTTCCTCTCACAACACCATTGACAGCTCCACTATATGCTATAATAAGATAGGTCTCTCTCTTTACTATGGTTCTTCAAATGATATTATTACCTGCTCTAACCTATCAAACAATATATGTGGCATAGATCTTATTTCTTCTCAAGAAAATACAATCACAAATTGCTTTCTTTCACATAATGATCAGGATGGTATGGGTATTGCGAGTGCTTCAGATAATGTTGTGTCGAATTGTAATGTCTGCTCAAATGGTGTGAGAGGTTTCTGGATTGAATCCTCACCGGACACTAACGTTTATTGCTGCAATATTTACAACAATACAGATTATGGAATTTACAATTACAATTCTGAAGTTGAGTATCAGGTTAACGCAACCTACAATTGGTGGGGCTCTGCGAGTGGACCTTATAATCCTGATACAAACCCAACTGGCACTGGTGATAATGTTACTGATAATGTGGTTTACGACCCATGGTTGGAAGAGCCTTGGGAAGAAGTCACAGGACTTGTCCACAATATTGACAAGGACACATATTACAACACAATCCAGGAAGCAATAGATGATGCAGACACAGGGAACACAATCAAGGTATCAAACGGAACATATTATGAGAATGTGATTATAAACAAAAAAATCACTCTGATAGGTGAAGATAGAAATAATACAATCATTGATGGCAGCGGAACAGGAGATGTTATTTATATCTCTGCGGATTGGGTGAATGTGAGCGGGTTTGGGGTGAGGAATTCTAATAGTAATTGGGGATGTGGCATTGCTTTGAATGGTGTTTCAAATAATAATATTTCTAATAACTATATATCTACTAATTACAGGGGCATTGGGTTATGGGATTCCTCAGAAAATCTTATTACGAGGAATAAGGTGTGTGCTAATGAACAATGGGGAATCGGCATATTTTATTCCTCTCTTCATAACACCGTAATTAAAAATAATTTATTAAATAATGTGTATGGTATCTATTTGTCAGAAGCACCACAAAACACTCTCATAATAAATAACACTATATCACAAAACACCTGTGGTGTACGGATTTCTGAGTCGGCAAATTATAATTACCTACATCACAACAACTTCATCAACAACACTATCAACGCCTATGATGAATGCTCCAACTTCTGGGACAACAACTACCCATCGGGTGGCAATTACTGGAGCGACTACACTGGGATAGATGAAGACGGCGATGATATAGGTGACACGCCATACAGTATTCCTGGTGGAACAAATCAAGATAATTATCCTTTAATGTTGCCCTGGCCTTGGCCTGTGTACAATATCAACAAGGATACTTACTATACTACAATTCAGAAGGCAATTGATGATGCAGACAGCGGTGATACAATTTATGTTTACAATGGAACATACTATGAAAATATTATAATATATAAAACATTGACTTTGATAGGCGAAGATAGAAACACAACAATCATTGATGGCAGCGGAACAGGAGACGTTATTCATGTTTCTGCGGATTGGGTGAATGTGAGCGGGTTTGGAGTGAGGAATAGTGGGATGTATTATTGTGGTATAAGCAGCTTGTTCACTTCTAACGTCAGCATTTCAAACTGTAATATATCAGACAACTTTAAAGGGGTCTATCTTGATTTCTCTTCAGATAGTATAATTACAAGCTGTGATATATGTTTGAACCAAGGGGACGGCATCCATGTCAACAGTTCTGCGGGGATTATTATAGATAACTGCGTGATATCTTTGAACAACTATTACGGTGTCTGCCTCTGGTGTTCTTCAGCCAACAGTATAATAAATTGTGCTGTTTACAACAATTCTTGGGCAGGAATTTCCCACTACAACTCTTCAAACAACAATATCAATGGCTGTAATATTTATAACAATTCTTATGGCATTGGGCTATACTATTTCTCAGGCGGCAACACAATCATAAACTGCACTGTATCTTCGAATGATGATACAGGCATTTATTTTGATACATCAAATAATAATACAGTAATAAATAGCAGTGTCAATTCGAATAGACTGTATGGGTTAGATTTATATCAATCTAATAATAACATAATAACGGATAACATGGTAAATTTTAACGGAATTTATGATCCTCATTACATCGTCGGGCATGGTATATCCCTACATACATCAAAAGGGAATATTATAAAAAATAACAATTTCAGTTTAAACGAAAACCGTGGTATCAGGTTATATTGGCAGTGTGAAGATAATCAAATAATTGGCAACATAATAGAATCAAATGTCATGGAGGCATTGTGGTTGGGAGATTTCTGCGATAACAATATAATAATCAATAATACATTTTCAAATAGCGATTATGGAGTTTTTATTCGCAGAGATTCAAACAATAATATTATCTGCTACAACAAGATTATAAATAACACCTATGGTTTATTTATTAGCCAACAGCACGATCCTTCAAACAACAACTTTCTACACCATAACACTTTTATAAACAATACATTTCAGGCAAATGACTCTTTCTCTAATTACTGGGACGATGGCATCAGTGAGGGCAACTACTGGGACGATTATAATGGTGTAGATAATGACGGCGATGGTATTGGTGACACATCCTATCATATTAGTGGCGGAGCAAATGTGGACAACTATCCATTTATGAATCCTATAGAGTATATTCCTCCAAACGTGATATCGATATCACCAAGTGATGACGAAATAGATGTGCCTGTGAACACGTCGATAACGATTACATTCTCAGAGCCTGTAAATAAATTAAGCGTAATAGGAAACATCACAATAGCGCCGTTTGTTGAGGTAGATTATTATTGTTGGAGCAATAACAACAAAACACTCACACTCATACCTGCATCAAATTTATCATCCTACACAAACTACACTGTAATGATAACTACAAACGTTAAAGATTTATCGCAAAACAGTTTGCAAGCACCTTATGTATTTTCGTTCAGAACAAAAGACATTACGCCGCCTGTTGCAAACCCAGGCTCTGATAGGGTGGTAGATGAAGATGAGGAAATATTGTTGAGCGCTTCATTATCATCAGATAATGTAGGGATTGTGAATTATACTTGGAGCTTTATAGATCAGGGAGCAGAGATATTTTTGTATGGCGAAATTGTGAGTTATGCATTTACTCAACCAGGAGTTTATGTTGTTACCTTGAGTGTCTCAGATCTGGCTGGTAACTGGAATGTAACTACGATTAATATTACTGTGAGAGACGTTACAAAACCAACTGCAAATGCTGGTAACGACCTTGTTGTAAATGAAGATGTAGAAGTAGAACTAAACGCCTCTTTGGCTTGGGATAATGTTGGGATTGCAAACTATAATTGGAGTTTTGTAGATCAAGAAGTGGACATATTTTTGGAAGGAAAAATTGTACAATATACGTTCGCTCAGCCTGGCTGTTATGCAATTACTCTAAATGTCTCAGATACTAGTGGCAATTGGGCTGTTGATATCCTCAATATAACTGTGAAAGATATTACTCAGCCCATAATCACAATAATTTCTCCAGTTAATGGCACAACAACTAATCAAAATGTTACAT
>JASEEW010000158.1 GCA_030019485.1 Thermoplasmatales archaeon
CACTATTCAATTCTCGGACAACGCCTCCAAATCCCATAAATAACCCTTTTAGGCTCTAATATTGGCTTTGGAGCAGCCTTGGTGTAGCCTAATATTGGATTAATCCTTGAGTGGGTGTGGATTTGGTACGAGGAGACAACGAAGAGATAATGAAGGGATAACGAGGAGATAATGAGGAGATGAAAGAGCAGTTAGGGAGCGGTTAGGGAGTCTTCACCTACCAGAAACAGCCTTTTTCCTGTTCCTCTTTCATGAACTGCTTATGAACAGGCTGCAACCGCTACATTTATGTTCTTTGCCTTTTCTCAGCCATACCATCCCAAAAAACGTTTCCCCATCCCTCATTTCAATTTTTCATCAAAGACTACACCTCACTCCCAAAAAACGCCTTATACGCCTCATATGCAGAGTAAACATCTGCCTTGGATGAAACCTCACAGGGGGCGTGCATTGCAAGTATTGGTGGTCCGCAGTCAAGAACATCCATGTTGTATTCTGCGAGATATTTTGCTACTGTTCCGCCTCCGCCCTCGTCAACCTTCCCAAGCTCGCCTGTCTGCCATGCTATTTTTTTGTCATTGAAAAGTTTTCTTATTTTTCCAACATATTCTGCTGATGCATCAGATGCGCCTGCTTTGCCTCTGGCGCCGGTGTATTTTGTAAGCACAACACCAAACCCGAGTTTTGATGCATTTCTGCTCTCAAAAACCTCTTTGAATGTCGGGTCAAACGCTGAGTTAACATCAGCAGAAAGGGCTTTTGAGTTAGAAAGCGCGTTTTTTACTTTTATTTCAGAGTAATCAGTTGTAAACTCAGCAACCGAAGTTTTTTCGGTAAGGGTTTTACGAGAAAATTCCATGTTGCTGAGTTTAGTTAATCTAACAATCTCGGAAACAAACTCTTCAAAAAACATTGATTTCATGCCTGTGTTCCCCTCACTTCCTATTTCTTCTTTTTCAACAAACAACGCAGCCCCTGTTTTTTCAGGGGTTTCTGTTTCATTTATAGCCGCAAGGGATGTGTAGGCGCAGATTCTGTCATCCTGACCATAGGCACCGATCATGCTTTTGTCAAAACCTATGTCTCTGGGGATGCCTGCAGGCACAGCCTCAAGTTCTGCGGACACAAAATCCTCCTCTGTGATTCCGTATTTTTTGTTGAGTTTTTCAAGAACCGCGATTTTTATTTTTTCTTTCACATCCTTGTCTTTCACAGGCATGCTGCCAACAAGAATATTCAGCTCCTCTCCCTTAACACCCTCAGGGAGTTTTCTTTTATCCTGAAGGTTTTTTGAAAGATGGGGCAGCAGGTCAGGGATTATGAAAACAGGCTCATCACTATTTTCACCGATTTTTATGTCAACTGGTTCCCCGTTTCTTTTGATGATTTTTCCATGCAGTGCTAACGGAACATTTACCCAGTGATATTTTTTAATACCACCATAGTAATGGGTTTTGAACAGCGCAACCCCTGCATCCTTGTCCTCATACAGCGGGTTTGGTTTCAGGTCAAGGCGTGGTGAATCAATGTGTGAAACAACAATGTTCAGCCCGTTTTCAACAGGTTTTTTCCCAACCACAGCCAGGGCAATGTTTTTTTCCCTGTTCACGGCATAAACCCTCATGCCAGGTTTTAAATTTTTCATATTTTTTATGTTTTTAAAATTGTTTTTTTCTGCGATTTTAAGGATTTCTGAAACAGCCCCCCTTTCAGTTTTTGCGTTGCATAAAAAATCCATGTATCCTTTACAAAAACTGAAAATATTTTTTTCCTTTTTTTTCATCGTTACCCATCCAGATTCATTTTTCATAGCCAATTTTTCCTCAAGTTTTGATCTCTTTACCATGACAACACCAAAACTGAATGGTTTTCAGTATTATTAAGTTTAGGTAGGTATGGTTCAGGAGTTAGGGATCAGGAGTCAGGGATTAGGAGAAACACCACCCTAGCCCCTAACTACTAACTACTGACTACTAGCTACTACAATATCTGCCATTTTTGAGCATCAATGCTTTTAAAAATGCAACATTGCCGAAAACTTTATATTCATCTAAGTTCATTCCTGTTTTGGTGATATGGGTTGAATAAAGCAGTGTTGAAGGGATTCTGCATTTTTGTGGCATTGTGTTTTTTGATGCCGGTTGTAATGCAGATAAGTGCTGGTGTTGAAGGAAAAATGCCTGAAGGGATAAGGGCTGCCGGCGGTGAAAAGGGCAAGCCAGGAGGCGGCGGTGGCGGCGGTCATGACAGTGGCAGCGGAGGCAGTGAGCCTGCAACAAATAAGGTGGCACTGGTAATAGGGATATCAAACTATGACGGCTCAAGATATGATCTCCAGTACTGTGATGATGATGCCAGGGAC
Source organism: Thermoplasmatales archaeon (assembly GCA_030019485.1). Classification (GTDB taxonomy): domain Archaea; phylum Thermoplasmatota; class JASEFT01; order JASEFT01; family JAUWIS01; genus JASEEW01. Next base: position 2,363 of record JASEEW010000158.1, read on the forward strand.
TGGGCAAACTATCTGAAAGGCAAAGGCTACACAGTACACACACTCATTGATGGGCAAGGAACATTAAGTAATATAGAATCTGAAATAGCATGGCTTAACTCTGCTGAAAACGCAGGTGATGAGGTAGCATTCTGCTATGCTGGGCATGGAATGAAATCAGGGAATCTTGGCTCATGCATTCTCACATCGGACCTGTATCAGGTAAGCTACAAATGGTTTGTTGACAAGTTCAGCACATTCTCAAGCGCGCATATATTCTTCTGTTTTGATGCATGCCAGATTGGAAATATGAGAAGCCTTGGGACGAATGGAAGGTTTGTGGCAATGGCATCAAACGCTAACAGCTACTGCTATGATGGAACAAAAGAGATGCAAAACGGTGTTTTCACATACTACTACATGGAGGCGCTGGAAAAACAGGGATATACAACAGCAGAAGGAGCATTTAATTACGCGGAATACAAGTCTGAATCAACATATAACATGGACTGCACATCAGCAGACGGATATGCTGGAGAGCTAGTCTTCTAATTCTCTTTTTTATTTGAACAGGGTGAAAAAAATGGGGTGGGAAATGGAGTTCAAAACGTTTGAAGAGCTTATAGAGTGGGCAAAAAAAGAGTATGGTAGCGGATTCTAAAAATATTTGTCTTTGATGACACAAAATCAACACTGCTATCCCAAATATTAAATATCCAAAAGGAGATAATCTAATTATGTGGGGAAGAGTTTCTGAATATTTCAGGAAATATCCTGCGCAAGAAAAGATTGCAAACCTGCTTATGGAGTACGGACTAAAGGTAAAACCGGACGGCATTTACTGCGGGGAGATAAAAATACCTGACCAGGCAGTAGCGGGTGCAGTAGGGGGAGACAGAAGAATGGTTTCTGCAGCAGTGAATACTATTCTAAGAAACCCGAAACTCAAACAGATATTCTCAAAACTTTTACCAACCGCGCATTTAAAGGATATTGCACCAGACCTGGGATGGGGTGTTTTGGATGTTGCCATAGGAAGTGAAACAGACAGACCAGGACTTTTATCAAGCATTGCTGCACTAATAGCAGAATCAAATGTGAATATAAAGCAGGTGATTGTTGAGGATGTAGATGCTCCTGTTGTGCATATTGTTATTATCACAGAAACACCCATGCCTGGTGATTCCATACACAAAATTAAGGCGGTGAAAGGCGTAAAAAGCGTCACCATATATTAGTTAATAGG
>JASEEW010000159.1 GCA_030019485.1 Thermoplasmatales archaeon
CTCAGTTCTAACATCCCTGTTATTATAATACATTGCTACGCGCATAAAACTTTTAACGTTTTAGGAGTAGAAGGATTTTTCGGCTGTGAGCAACCGTCTCCATAAAGGAACAAAACTAATTTTTTATCTTTTATTCTGTCCTCAACCTCTATCAAAAGCCTTCTAATAGCATCTTTAGCGAACTCGCGGGTATCGATACTTATAAATAATGGGAAGTAGATTATAATAATGGTGATAAAAAATGAAATTCTGTCCATATTGCGGAACAGAAAATCAGGATGATTTTAGGTTTTGTGTAAAATGTCATAAAGAGTTACCTGCCCCAGCAGGTGTGCAACAAGTACCTCAGCCCCCACCATCTGCTCAGCCTGCTCCTCAGCCGCAGTATGCACCACCACCGCAACAGCCATCATATCCACAGCCTACCCCTCCACCAACATATCAACCACCTACCCCGTCTTATCCGCCAAAACCTAAACGCAGAACAGGACTCATTATCGTAGTTGTTGCTGTAGTAGCTATAATCATAATAGGTGTAGTGTTATGGGCTTTTGTATTTAAAGAGAAAGAAGAAGCTAAAACCATGACTTACGGAGAACTATGGAGCGATGTAGAATTCCCAGATGGAGGTGTTTCCGTGAATATGACCCTTAAATCCTACAAAGACGGGGATGTGTTATACATAAAGGATAAGGTTTTTTGCACCGAGTATTATCCAAACGCCACACCCCAAGCGATTACGCTCATATATCTTCAAAGTGGGGGTTGGCTTCCTATATGCTTATTGGGGGACAAAAGAGCAGAGTATCCTAATGGGAGTACCGTTACCATTCCTGTACATGTGAAGCAATATATAATTGAGGGCAACAGTGTTCTATGGCTGGAAGAGTGGTATAACTACTACGAGACGGGCGTATACACAATGTCGTCAGGGGGAGTAGTTCAATGGATATATCTGGATTACTGGAGTAATGTTACAGGCGGGGCATCAGCAACGGTATGTGCGACAAGCCCGAGTATGGGTATAGATTGGGGAGATATAACATGGCAGCTGTATGATGTTACTGATGGAGCTGTAGAAACAACTGCCACTTGGACGCATACAGATGTTGATGCTGATGGATACGTAGAAGCAGGCGACACCATAAAGGTGACCTTCGCTGGTGGTGGTCACGACTACAAAGTGCGAGCAATCATAGATGGAAGCATAAGGTATGAGAGTGTAGCGTTCATTATATAAACAATTCCATTGAGCGAAATTTCGCTCTTTTTTCTCTTATTTTTTGTTTTTTGAAAACTTCAGCTCCTGATTACTAACCCCAACCCCTACTGCTCACCTACTCCCATGCAAGAATAACTGTTTTGCTTCATATCATCCTTGTTGTCAATATATTTTTTAAGTAATATAACTTGTGGTAATAAAAAACACTGTTGCTATATCCAGGGTTAGAACTTTTCTGCCTTGTTGAACATCTCATTCTTTTACTGCGGAGTCAGCTATATCCTGTTAGGTAAGTTTTTCATCTCTAATAATTCTCACCCAGTATTTCAAAATATGCCCTTGGATGGGCGCACACCGGGCATTTCTCTGGTGCTTCATTTCCTTCATGAATGTATCCGCAGTTCCTGCATTTCCAGTAGACTTTTCCTTCTTTTTTGAAAACCGTGTCATCTTCAAGGTTTTTTAGTAATTTCCTGTACCGTTCTTCGTGTTCTTTTTCTACCTTTGTTATACTTTCAAACATTACTGCAATATATTTCAGTCCATTCTTCATTCTCACCAGCCGCAGCAGATTTTAGATTTTCTAACGTACTTCCTATCCCCTCCAATTTCTTGAAATGGAGTTTTGCATGCTCTTTTTCGTTTTCAGCAGTTTCAAGGAATATTGCCGTGATTTGCTCATAACCTTCTTTCTTAGCAGCAGAGGCAAAATACGTGTATTTGTTTCTTGCCTTTGACTCACCCGCAAATGCCTCCATCAAATTTTTTTCTGTTTTTGTTCCTTTCAAACTTTTCATCTTTTTCACCTCCATTTCTTTTTAAAAACCAATGTAAATTGGAGTAAGTTCGCCATAATTCTTTAGAAACACTATAGTCGCTTGATATGAATTTTAAAACTCTTTTAGAAACCTTACCTTGCTCAACCAATTCCTTTCCTGCCTGCTCTAAAGACGCTAAAATTTCCTTTAAATAGTTTCTGTATGGCGGTGCAGTAACAGATTCTGCACCTGGCCGCAATATAGTAGCAACGAGTGGTCTATGTGAATTTCTCGCTATTCCCTTAAATGTTCCAGCTATCGGTCTAAAATGCTCGATCTCTGGAAAACCACTGATAGAGAAGAGAGCCATATATCGTTCCTTTGTATCCCGTATTGGATGTCTGGTAAGGTTTTGATAAGGCACAAAAACAGGCATAACCGTTATAAACTGTCTATCAAGAAAAGCTTTCATTTTAGCAGGCACTGAATCAATATATAGAGGGAAGGCATATACAGTGAGATAAGTATTGTTAATTTTTTCTATCAATTCATTTGCATCATCTTTAATCACACATTTTCCATTTGTCTTAGTCCAGCAGGTAAAACACCCTCGGCAAGGCTCAATGCTTAGCTTCTCATCATAAATATCAATACCTTCAACTTCTGTTCCCGTCTGCTCAATACCTTTAATTAGATACTTCAAGTAAAAATAAGTAAAACCACTTTTTCTCCGTGGGCTTCCATTTATAACTAAAACCTTTTTGGGCTTTTTCCAAAGTCTCTTTTGGGGAATTTCAAAATCTTGAATCTTATCTTCTACTCCCGGTATTTCTTCATTAGTAAATTTCTTCCCAAAAACTTTGTTGAGCATTTTGAGATAATAAAGCGGGCCCTCAATACGATATTTTCTGGCAAGGTAACCCTGTGTTCCGCTGAGTTTGCCACTGGTAATATCAAGCCACACAGAAACTGGCGAATATATCGTAATGGATGGAGACTTGTGCTTTCCCTCTCCATATCCTGCTTTTCCATCCGACACGGAAAGATAAAAGTAATAAGTTTCTTCCTCCTTTTTCAAAACAAACTGATAAACTGCCTCAAAATCAGGAAATTGTTTATTATTGTACAGATTGATCCAATAACGAAAGAGATTGGACAAATTCTCTTTTGTTGATGTTATTTCAATCATATTTTTCTCCTCATTATATTCTTAGACAATTTCGCACAACTCCTTCATATACGACATCTTTGTCGTATATCCTCCCATTTTGGCGGTGTATCCTAATATCCCTCTGCTCGAAACCCCTCATTCTTTATTCTTCTCCTTCTCAAACAGCCCATATGCCTCATCAGGTGTTGCCTTTTTATGTACAATTGCCCTGACTGCTTTTATCATTGCAGCAGGATTGCTTGACTGGAATATGTTTCTTCCCATGTCAACACCTGCTGCACCCTTTTGAACAGCGTCATAAGCCATTTTCAGTGCATCCTTTTCTGATGTTTTCTTTCCGCCTGCAATAACAACTGGCACAGGGCATGTA
>JASEEW010000008.1 GCA_030019485.1 Thermoplasmatales archaeon
TGCAGGGATATGTTTCATCTGCAACCCCTGTGGGTTTAAGATTTGGGTGTTTCTCCAGTAATTATTTCTTAACGTTTTCTACACCAAAAAGAAGATGAAGCATATTAACTCCCAGAGGCTTTTTGTCAGCCCATATTCCCGCAGCCTTTATGACCCGCCTCTTAAATAGTATCACCCATCGTTTCACCGTGTCACGATCCACCTGTATACCCATTTCCATCAATAGAATTTCCACTTTATTATATGGGTTAGTTGATGCTAAATGAAGAACCGTATCAACAATCGGTGCACCGTATGATATGCTTGGGTAGAATGGCCCATTTGATGCATATCTGTGGTTGCATCGTTTACATTTATATTGTTTGAGATAAACGTAAATGTCCTCTGGACCTTTATCAGTAATTAGTCTACAAAATAGTCTATGTTGCTTTCCCTTTCGAATATAGTCTTTACATCCACATTTAGGACATATCTTAGGTTCATCATAGAGTCTGTCTTTATATAATTTTTTGATCCCATTGATTATCATCGAAACTAAAACAATCGAAGCTAATCGAGGGAGTTTCTTTGGTATCGGTTTACGCATATTTATTCCCATCCCTTTATCGTTCTCTCCCCCCAATTCTTGCTAGTCCCTAATAGGTATACCAGATATATAAGTCCTTCCTATTCTACACCCCCGGTATTTATATCAGAAACCTTTAAATTGCCCTTAATCCTTCTAAATTTTGATGTATGTTATTGTTGGCGGCGCAGGCGAGGTAGGCTATCATGTAGCAGAGGCTCTCTGCAATGAAGGGCATGATGTGGCAGTGATTGAGAAAGAAGCAGAGGCATGTGAGAGGGCAGACAACCTTGATGCGCTTGTTGTAAAAGGCAATGCCGCAAGCCCGGAAGTGCTTTCAGAGGCAGGCGTGGATAAAGCTGACATGTTCATAGGTGTTACAGGGGTGGATGAAGTAAATATGCTTGCATGCGCTATTGCGAAAACAAAGGGATGCAGAACGATATCCAGGATTAACATGCTTGATTACATCAACGAACCCATAACAACAGGGTACAGGGATGTTGGCATAGATGTTGCGGTATGCCCTGACCTTGTGGCGGCAATCAAAATGTCAAGGATGCTTCTTGTGCCGTCAATGCTTGATGCAGACATATTCGCAAAAGGCAGGGTGCAGGTTCTGGAATCAACCATTGAAAACACATCCCCTGTTGCAGGGAAAATGATAAAGGACATAGAGTTTCCGGAGGCATGCAACATTGTCGCAGTGTTCAGGAATGCGGATGTGATTATTCCGCACGGTGATGATGTTCTCCTGTCTAATGACAGGATTGTTGCAGTACTGGGTGAGCAAAATCTTATACCAAAAATGGAGGGGATTGTTGGCAGCCAAAAACAGGTGACGGAAAAGGATGCTGTTGAAAGGGTGATTATTGTTGGCGCATCAAGAATAGGCGTGCATCTGGCACGTCTGCTTCAGGAGAGCGTAAATGTAACCCTTATAGAACCATCAAAGGAGATGTGTGAAGCAACATCCGAGGTTTTGTCAAAGGTCACAGTAATCCATGGCAGTGAAACAGACAAGGATGTTCTTGTTGAGGAGGGAATTGCTGATGTTGATGCATTCATCGCGGCAAACACCAATGATGAAATCAACATGTTAGCCTGCCTGCTGGCAAAGGAGTATGGTGCAAAAAAAATCATAGCCCTGATTAACAGGCCTGAACTCAGGTCAGTGCTTGAACCTGTAGCGATGACAGTCAACCCCAGGCTTGTAACAATCTCGAGCATCCTTCAGTATGCAAGAAAGTCTGACCTGCTATCATTTAAGATGCTGAGAGAAGGGGAGGCTCAGATGCTGGAGTTCAAGGTTACAAATAAGTCAAAGGTTGCCAACAGAAAACTTAAAAAGGCAGGCTTCCCCAGCAACAGCATTGTGGGTGCAATTGTCAGGGATGACAGGGTTATTATTCCGTCTGGTGAGGATGAAATAACGCCTGGCGACAGACTTATTGTTTTCGCCAGGACAGAAGGTATATCAAGACTTGAAAGGTTGTTCTGAACATGAAAATTACATTAAGGTTGAGGGCTGTTTCCGGTGCAATTGGGCTTATACTGCTGCTTTTCAGCCTCACGTTTATTCTACCCATACTTGTGGCTGTGTGGTACTCTGAAAACATTGTCACCACCATTGTCTCATATCTTGTTCCAATGATTATAACAGCCAACACTGGTTTGATACTATGGCTCATTGGAAATGAGGTGGCAATGAAGGAGAAAAAAATTTTCCTAACCATAGGGCTTGGCTGGATTGTGATGATGGCTTTCCCTGTTGCAATGATTATGCCCATGGGGACCCAGATGTTCTACGTAATAGCAGGCTGCATCCTGACAATCATACTCATAGTGATATTCATAATACTCAGATTTTTTGAAAGAAGCAGAAGTCTGGATCTGAGGGACAGGGAAGCATTTGTCACTGTTGGAGTAGGATGGATTATTATCGCATTTCTCGGCTCACTGCCGTATGTGTTCAGCGGAACACTGGGTTATGTTGATGCATTTTTTGAAACAATGTCAGGTTTTGCAACCTGCGGCTCAACTGTTTTAACAGTGTCAAATGGAGCAGACTACCTTGATGTCTATTCTCATAGTATAATGTTCTGGAGGGCTCTGACACAGTGGCTTGGGGGTATGGGCATCATTGTTTTATCTGTTGTTGTGCTGGCAAGGGTTATGGGCGGCGGCGGTGCAAAACTGTTCAGGGCTGAGGCTGCAGGGCACAGGGTGACAAGGCTAAAGCCGAGGATAAGGGAAACAGCGTCTATACTCTGGAAAATATATCTTTTGTTCACTGTTGTTCAGATAATCCTGCTTGCCGTAGCAGGCATGACTGTGTATGATGCAGTGTGCCATTCTTTCACGTCCCTTTCAACAGGGGGATTTTCAACAAGAAGTATGAGTGTAGAAGCATATCATAATCCTATAATTGAAACCATAATAATAGCATTTATGATTATTGGAAGCTGGAGCTACGTCATGCATTACCATGTCCTAACCGGGAAAAAGGAAGGATACATCCATGATCCGGAGACTAGACTTCATATGTTTATCCTGGGGATAGGTTCACTCCTTGTTGTTTTAAGCCTGATAATGAATAATGTGTATTCAGTCGCGGATGCAATTAGATACGGGATTTTTAATACTGTGTCCTGCGGTACAACAACCGGTTTCTCCTCAGCAAACTTTGATTTATGGCCTGTTCCTGCAAAAATTGTTCTTGTGCTGTTAATGTTTGTCGGAGGATGCGTTGGCAGTACTGCTGGTGGAATAAAAATTGTTAGAACCCTTATCCTGCTTAAAATGGGAAAAAGGGAAATCCAGAAGGTTGTCAGGCCAAGGGCTGTGATGCCTGTAACCCTTGGCGGAAAAACATTGTCTGAGGATGTTGTCAGAAATGTTTCATCCTTTTTTCTCTTGTATCTTGTCACATTTGTTGTAGCCACCATCCTTTTATCATTCACAGGACTGGATGCTGTAACATCATCAACAGCGGTTGCAACAACAATGGGAACAGTGGGTCCTGGAATGGGTGATGTTGGTCCTGCATGCACATTCGCATTCGTATCACCACTCGGTAAAATACTTTTATCAATGTGCATGTGGATTGGCAGGCTTGAGCTCTTCACCTGCTTAATTCTGTTTCTGCCAGGGGCTTATAAATCATGAGGTGAAAATTATGGAACTTGATAGCATGACCCTGTTTGAAAGGATAAAAAGGGCATCGAATGTCGTCCTGAATGCTGAAAATGTCAGAATAATTTCCCATTACGATGCTGATGGTATTGCTGCTGCAGGTATTGTGTGCAACGCGCTTCTCAGAAAAAATCTCAAATTTCATGTATCATTTGTGAAAAGTCTTGGCTCTAAAACAATTGAGAGAATAAGTCATGAGAAAAACTTCCTTGTTTTGTTTCTTGACATGGGCAGCGGTCAGATTGATGACATAGAGGAGATAAAATCAAAGGTTATGATACTTGACCATCACGCCCAGTTCAGGGATTCAAATATAACCCAGATTAACCCGCATTTTTTTGGAATGAACGGAGCTGATGAGGCATGCGCTTCAACATTATCATTTCTCCTTGCGAAATCCATGGATGAAAAAAACAGTGACCTTGCTGGTTTATGCGCTGCCGGAATAGTTGGAGACAAGCAAATCCCTTTCAAAGGCCTGAACAGGGAAATAGTTGAGGAAGGAATCAAAAACAATTTCATCAGAAAAGAAAAAGGTTTAAGTCTGGGCTTAGAACCATTTTTCAAAAACGGTTTCAATGCAACAGGAAACAAAAGGTTTGATGATAGCATGATAATCATGAAGCTTCTGAAACAAAACGTGAAATATGATGTTGTTGAAAAATTTTTTGGAATCTACTATATCTCAGAATATGAAACAGATGCGTTAACATTTTCAGATGTTTTGAATGCCTGCGGGAGAACAGATAATGAAGGGCTTGGTCTTGAGATTTGCTTAAATAAAAACATGTTTAGAGAAGGATTAAAGGTAAAAGAGGGATATGAAAAAGAGGTAAAAAAATACGCCTCAAACCTGAATGATGAGGTAAAAACAATGAATCATATCCAGTATTTTTACTCTGAGAAACCAAACCTTTCAGGTACTCTCGCAGGCATAGGGATGGCATATCTCTTTGACCAGGAAAAACCAACACTGGCGCTCTCAAAAGTAAACAGCCTGCTCAGGGTTTCATCCAGAGGAACAGGATACCTTGTTGACAAAGGCCTGGATTTGGCAAAGGCATTGAAAACATCTGCTGAATCATTAGGCGGTCATGGTGGAGGACACAGCATTGCTGCTGGCGCAACCATCTCAAAGGACAAGGATGAGGAATTTCTTAACATTGTTGACAGCGTTGTTGGGGAGCAGATGAAATGAAAATAACATGCAAAATGGTGTTTGAGTACAAAAACAAAAAAAACGCAGAAAGCATAGCAAAATCCATAAAGGTTGACAACTACATTTTTGTGAAAACAAAAACGGATGGAAACAGAATAATGTCAGAAATAGTATCAAAATCTATTCCATCTATGCTGCATACTGTTGATGATTACCTTTCGTGTGTTGGTGTGGCTGAGAAGATGATAGATAAAACATAAACCAGACAATTCTGCCTCAAAGTTCAGTCTGAGGTGGTTTTTTCCCCAGATCCTCCAAATCATCCTCCCTTACATCCTTAATCCCTTTACTCTCAAAAACCTCTTTCAGTTTCCTGTAATCAGATTTTTTCATTCCTTTCCTATGGAAATAAACAAAATCTGGTTTTGATTTCTGGATGATTTCATCTACCATTGACTCATCAATGTTTTCTATCTGGTATTTTGGGAGCATGTGCGCAAATGAAACCTTTTTTGAAAGCGTAAGCCCGGTGAATCTTGGCGCATAATGTCCTCCTCCAACACCTATCAAAACAGGATGTTTTTCATGGTAGTTTATTGTTTCAATTATTGTTTCAGCAATAACCTTTCCTGCTTTTTCGTCCTTCCAAGAGTTTTCATCGCTTCCGATTTCAATAAAAAAAGCCGGTGTTTTCAGGTATGGTCCATGATGTGTTACCTCAAAGCAAACATGATAATCTGCTTTGTTTTTTTCTTTCATTATCCTCAGGGCTGCTGTCATAAGATGAGGAGAAGCTGGAACAAGTGTTTTTTCCCTTCCACCAAAATCCGGTTTGCTGTAATTTCCAACAGGATGAGCGCTCAGTGTTTTCATCCCTGACCCGCTTTTGTGTTTTGATGCAAAAATCACAGAATCAAACTTAACACCAAGTTGTTCCTCAATCTCTGAATCAATGTTATCATGATAAAGATGTTCATCATCAATAACGGTCAAGACAATGTCTTCATATCTATATAATTTGTTATCCATCTTATTCCATCTCACAGATTTCATTAAATGATTTCCAATATTTATGCTTGCTTTATCCTCCCCCGAAACAACTATTAGTATCATGCAAACATTGAATAGTTTACAATCTTATGTATATTTTGTGTACATAGAACACCCTCTTATAAGGAAAAATGAGATTGAAAGAAGGGAGTACCAGACCTGTATTGCTAAAACCTGCCTTGAGAAATCAACATTGGTTGTGCTGCCAACAGGCATGGGAAAAACAGTTATAGCACTGCTTGTTATAGCAGAAAAAATAAAAGATGGGAAAATACTTTTTCTTGCACCAACAAAACCACTTGTTGAGCAGCACTATAATTTTCTAAAAAATTTTCTGCTGGAGGAAAAAATCACAATGTTCACAGGTGAGGTGTCTCCAAGGAAAAGACGTGAAATGTGGGAAAACAACAAGATAATTGTTTCAACACCGCAGGTGATACAGAATGATATCATATCAGGCAAAACCTGTCTGGATGATGTCGCACTGATTGTTTTTGATGAGGCACACAGGTCTGCTGGCGAGTACGCCTATGTTTTCATAGCAGAAAGATACAGCGGACTGGTGCTTGGCATGACTGCATCGCCTGGAAGCAGGGCTGAAGCAATACTTGAGGTGTGCAACAATCTGAAAATAAAAGGTGTGGAAATCAGAAGTAAATACGACCCTGATGTCAGGGAGTATGTGCAGGATATTGATCTCAATTGGATAAAGGTGGAGCTGCCAGAAGATATTAAGAATATAGTTATTTTGCTCAACAATGTTTTGGAAGAAAAAATAAAGGGGTTACGCTCTTTTGGTTTGATAAAACCAAGAGGAAGTGTTTCGACAAAGGAGCTGCTGGACGCCCAGAAAAGAATTCAGTCAAGGATAAAGGCAAAGATGCCGAGACCTCCTCCATCACTGTTTTTTGCTGCTGTCCTTCAGGCTGAGGCTATAAAAATAAATCATGGGATTGAGCTTGCGCAATCTCAGGGCATCAGCGCTTTAAGGAACTATTTTGACAGGCTGAAAAATGATAAATCGAAAGCCGCGAAATCCTTGATGCGAAACCCTGATGTTGAAAAGGCGGTCTCACTTGCCCTGTCAATAGAATACGAGCATCCTAAACTTGCGAAGGTGATGGAGGTTGTTGGCAGGCAGATGGATGTTAAAAAGGATTCAAGGATTATGGTTTTCACACATTACAGGGACACGTCCGAGCTTGTTGCAAACAGGCTGAACAGCATGGATGGTGTGAGGGCTGCGAGGTTCATAGGGCAGGCTGACAAAAACGGTGACAGGGGCTTGAGGCAGAAGGAGCAGGCAGAGCTTATTCAGAAATTCAAAAACAATGAGTACAATGTGCTTGTTGCAACATCGGTTGGTGAAGAAGGACTGGACATCCCTGAAACAGACCTTGTTGTGTTCTATGAGCCAATACCATCTGAAATAAGAACTATTCAAAGAAGGGGGAGGACAGGGAGAAAAAGACCTGGAAAGGTTGTGGTGCTTATCACAAGGAAAACAAGGGATGAGGCATACTACTGGTCCAGCCTGAGAAAGGAAAAAAATATGAGGTATGAACTGCAGCATCTAAGGGCAGAACTCAGCAGAAAAATTGATGGTATGTCAGCAAAGGTTGAGCCAGGGCTGTCAGAACACCCAAAGGATATGCCTTCCAGAAACATGAAGGGGCAGATGAAGCTGCTTGATTTCAAGGAAAACAAAATAAATATTGTTGCTGATGTGAGGGAGTTTAACTCAAACGTTGTCAAAGAACTTTCCAGGATGGATGTTGCAGTTGTGCCAGAGCAGCTTGAAAACGGGGACTATGTCCTCTCAGACAGGGTTGGTGTGGAAAGGAAGGAGGTAAATGATTTTTTGCAGTCCATGATTGACGGCAGACTTTTTCAGCAGCTAAAAAATCTGAAAAACAGCTATGTCAGACCCATGCTTGTTCTGGAGGGGGAAGGTTTGTTCACAACCAGAAAAATCAGTCAGGGCGCAATATTTGGCGCGCTTGCCTGCATTGTCGCAGATTACGGGATACCAATTATTCAGACGAAAGATGAAAAGGAAACTGCAAGTCTCATGTTTTCCATAGCCAGAAGAGAGTTTGGGGAGGGGAGAATAGCAGGTGTGCGTGGGGAGAAATGCAGGATGTCATTGAGTGAACGTCAGCAGTTCATAGTGGAGGGACTTCCAAATGTTTCAGGTGTTCTCGCCCAGCGTCTTCTCTCACAATTCGGCTCAATAAAAGCCATAGCAGATGCAGACATGGAGGAACTTGTAAAGGTAAATGGCGTTGGCAAAAAGAAAGCAGAGGATATTGTGAACACGCTGAGGGCGAAATATCTGCGATAATCTTTATTTCCCATAAGCATATTACCTGTTTAGGTGATAATCATGGTTGCCGAAGAAAAAATAAAGCAGATTACAGAGGTACTGGATCAACTTGCAGATGATGTGTCTGTGCCAAGAAACATTAGAAAGGGGGCTCAGGAGGCAAAAAGCATGCTGCTGAAAAAAGATGACCCGTTAGATATGAGAACAGCATCTGCAAACTCTAAACTTGATGATCTTGCAAACGACCCGAATATTCCGATGCATGCAAGAACACTTATCTGGAGCATTATGAGCCAGCTGGAAAGTGTGAAAACATAGTTTTTTATATACAAAAATTAATATTAAATAAGGAAGGGCGGGGATAGCCCAGCCTGGTAAGGCGACAGATTGCTAACAGCCCTTTTCTTCCTCATCATGTTACGGAAAAACGCAAAGCATTTTTCCTAACATCTCAGGAAAAGTCAAAGACTTTTCCATAAGATACGAAGTATGTGAGGATGCGAGGAATCTTTGATTCCGAAGCATTTTCTAAAGAAAAAGAAAAATGTCTGGCGGAAAAGAAAAAGAAGGAGGGATTGCAACAGCAATCCCTTAATTTTTCTTTTTCTGGGATATTTATATCCCATACGAATATCTGTTGGTCTTCTGACCTCGGGAGTTCAAACGGTAGTAGTTAGGGGGTCAGGGATTAGGGGTAGTTCCCTAACCCCTAACTACTGGCTACTAACTACTACTCTGAAAATCTCCCTCCCCGCGCTTTTTGCGAGCTACGAAGTAGCGAGCAAAAATACGAGGAATTGCCGAAGGCAATTCCGAAGTATCACAAAATTGCAAAGCAATTTTGTGTGAACAGATGAGCGAAGCGACCGAGTGAGCAAAAATGTAAAAGAAACATCAAAATAAACAAAAACATAATTTTAAATACAATAAAAAACAAGGATATATTTATGTATGAAGAAGAAAGGAAGGCGCTGGTCAGGCATCTTGTCAGAAGGGGGTACATATCAAAGCATGATGTTGTAAAGGCAATGGAAAATGTGCCGCGCCATCTTTTTATTCCTGAAAACATGCAGAAATATGCTTATGAGGACTGCCCGCTGGAGATAGGCTTTGGTCAGACGATTTCTGCGCCCCACATGGTCGGCATAATGGTTGAATCCCTTGATGTCAGAGGGGGGCAAAAAATACTTGAGGTCGGCACAGGTCTTGGGTACCATTCTGCTGTTGTGTCATCTGTGGTTGGTGATTCTGGGCATGTTTACACAATTGAGCGATATTCCGGGCTTGCTGAAAAAGCGAAGGAAAACCTAAAAAATTATAAAAACGTAGAAGTGATAGTTGCTGACGGCTCAAAAGGATTGAAAGAACATGCGCCGTATGATAGGATATTTGTCACCTGCGCTGCACCAGACATCCCAGAGCCGTTGATTGAGCAGCTGAAGGGAAACGGGAAACTACTCATACCTGTTGGTGAAAGATTCATGCAGGACCTTATTCTTTTGGAGAAAAAAAACAATAAAATATCAAAAAGAAATCTTGGAGGGTGCATGTTTGTTCCCTTGGTTGGGGAGTACGGGTTCAGATGAGTAGACAGGGACTAGGGATTAGGAGTCAGGGGGATAAGGCTGTCCCTAAGCCCTGGCTTTCAAAACCTTTTAATTATAATAAAACAATACAATAATGGTGAAAACATGGGTAAAAGGGTATTAATGATTATAGCGCATTCCAATTTCAGGGACGAGGAACTCCTGGAAACAAAAAAGGTTTTGGAGGATGCTGGATGCACTGTGAGGGTTGCATCCACCGATACAGTACCTGCAAGAGGGATGTTCGGCGCGTTTGTCAAACCTGACATGACGCTGGACAGGGTTACTGTGGACAACTATGATGCAGTAATTTTTGTTGGCGGCTCCGGTGCTGAGGTTTATTTCAATAATCCGACCGCGCATCTTCTGGCAAGGGAGGCATGGGAGAAAAAAAAGGTTTTAGGAGCGATATGTATCGCGCCCTGTATCCTGGCAAATGCCGGTTTGCTCAAAGGAAAAACGGCAACGGTATGGGACGGCAGATATGTTGAGATATTAACAAAAAAGGGCGCGAGTTACACAGGCAGAAATGTTGAAATTGATGGAAAAATTGTTACAGCAAATGGTCCTGAATCTGCTGAGGAGTTTGGTAAGGCAATAGTTAAAGCATTAAGCTGAGCAAGGATTAAATAAAGGTTACTCCATACAATATTTGTATGCGCATTGTACATATTTCGGATTTGCACATCGGTAAAGGCAATGATTTTAACCAGCGGGTTTATGAAAAAGGTGTTAAAATTCTGAACAAAATAGAAAAAGACCTTGTGTTTATTTCAGGTGATTTGACCATTGACGGCCTGCTCTCCGATTATGATCTTGCAAAAGAGCAACTGGGGTTAATAGAAGGCAGGCTTGCGATAGTACCTGGTAATCATGATGAACGCAACTTGGGCTACGAATTATTCTCAGAATATTTTGGAGAGGCTGATTTTGTGAAGCAGTTCTATAAAATTTTACTTGCTGGATTGGCTTCCAGTGAGCCTGATGAGGATGAGGGCAGACTGGGTAGAAGGAGGCATGAGATTATTGAGCAGGCAGTGAAAAAAAATAAAAACAAAATTACAGTTGTAGGCTTTCATCATCATTTAATACCGGTACCTAATTCAGGCAGGGAGAAGAACATAATTGAAGATGCTGGTGAGACTCTGGATATAATTTTAAAAAACGAAATCCCAATAGTGCTTATGGGCCACCGCCATGTGCCCTATGCAGTAAAAGTCCATAAAAGTTTACTTATAAATGCGGGTACTTTTTCCTGCAACAGGACAAGAGCACGCTTTGGAAACACGTTTAATATTTTAGATGTGGTGCAGGAAGGCAAAAATGAAATCTCTGCGACCTTAGCCGTGGTAAATATTCGTGAAGAGCGCAAAACTGAAATGGTAAAATTCAATTCAAAGAAAGGGATTTATGAAAACAGGTACTGCCAGTATTTAGGAAGTGCTCATCCCATTAATAGGACTTCTTACTCAGATTGATTTTTTATTCCGTAAAAGCCTCTTCAAAACTTTTGCCTTTATCAGTAAGAGATATGCAGGAGTCCGGATTCGAACCGGAGAACCACTTCTGGACAAGACTCCAGAACTTCCCAGTTTATGTATTTGATGAGGCTGGGAACTTCTCTGAATCTTGCGCCTTTAACCGTGCTTGGCTACTCCTGCATATTAGAAAGGGTATATAATATAGCAATAAAATAATACTTATGTTGCACCAGAAATTATATATTGGATTATAAGGATTATGTTATTATGAAAGCGCTGATTCTTGCGGCGGGTGGATCTACAAGAATGAAGCCGCTTACGGCAAACAGGCCCAAACCTTTGCTTTTTGTTGGCGGCAGACCGTTTTTGGAGCATACCATACTGGCATTAAAAAATGCAGGGATAAGAGAAATCATATTGCTTGTTGGGTATCAGAAAGAAAAAATTAAAGATTATTTTAATGATGGGAAAAAATTTGGTGTGAAAATAGAATATGCTGAGCAAAAGGAAAGGCTTGGGACTGCGCATGCTGTTGGAACAGTAGAAATGAAAAATGATTTTCTCTGCATCAATGGTGATGTTGTAATAACAAAAGAGCTGATCAAAGATTTGATGAATTTTTACAGAAAACACAAAGGGGTGGTTGTGACAGGGGTAAACGTAAAGAACTCAAAGGATTTCGGCGTTCTAAGAGTAAAGAAGGACAAGCTTAAAGACATAGTGGAAAAACCAAAAAATGCTAGGAATTGTTTGGTTAATGCTGGTGTTTATGTTTTCACTCCTGATATTTTTGGTTTTATAAGGAAAACAAAAAAGTCAAAAAGAGGGGAGTATGAAATAACCTCATCAATAAGGATGATGATGAATAAAAAAGATATTCATGTTTTTGCTTCAAAAAATGAATGGGTTGATGTTGGAAGAACCTGGGATTTGCTGGATGCAAACAGGATATATCTTGAGAAGATGAAGAAAAATGTTTTGGGAAAGGTGGAAAAAAATACAGCAGTCCATGGACCGGTAATGATAGGCAGGGACAGCATCATAAGAAGTGGCTCATATATTGCTGGTCCTGTTTTCATAGGGAAAAACTGTGACATAGGACCAAACTGCTACATAAGACCATCTACGAGTATTGCTGATAACTGCAGGATAGGTAATGCTACTGAAATAAAAAACTCGGTTATAATGAAAAACACAAAAGTGCCGCATCACAGCTATGTTGGTGACAGCATAATCGGGGAGAACTGCAATCTCGGCTCAGGCACAAAAACAGCAAACCTCAGACTTGATGAAAAAAACATATTCTCATTTATCAAAGGAAAAAAAACTGACACAGGGAGGAGGAAACTCGGTGTTGTCATGGGCGACAGTGTCAAAACAGGCATAAATTCTATGCTTGATGCTGGAACGGTTATTTGTGAAAACTCATTCATAGGTCCTGGATGCTTTGTAAAAGGATGGATAAAACCTGATTCTGTGGTGTGTAAATGAAAATAGCCCAGGTCACCCCGTATTTTCATCCTCATGTTGGCGGTGTGGAATCCTATGTGCTGTCACTTTCAAAAGCGCTGGTGAAAAAAGGGCATGATGTTGCTGTTTACACCACCCTGCTTCCAAACACAGAAGAAAATGAAAAGATAGAAGGGATAAACGTTAAAAGAACAAAAACCCTGTTCACCCTGCTTAAAACACCTGTAACACCGTCAATGAAAATATCTGATTGTGATGTTTTGCATGCGCATTCCCCACCGCCGTTCCATTCATATTTTGCTGCGAGAATATGCAAAAAAAACAAAACACCATTTGTTTTAACATATCACTGCGACCCTGAACTCCCATCCTTTTTTGGCAGGATTATCACTGGCACATATATGAGAACATTTGGCTGGTATACATTGAAAAATGCTGACAGAATCATTGTTTCAACAAAAACCTATGCTGCAACATCAAGGGCTATGTGGAACTATGAGCCTGCTGTGATACCAAGCGCGGTTGATGTCAAGGAGTTTAACCCTGGGGTGGATGGGAGTGACGTGAGGAAAAAATACAATTTGGACGGCAACATTGTTCTTTTCGTAGGCAGGCTTACGTGGCATAAAGGATTGGAATACTTGATCAGGTCTGCAAAAAATGTTGATGCAAAATATTTGATTGTAGGTCCCGGAGAGATGAGACATAAACTTATGGATGATGTGAAAAGACTGGGACTGTCTGACAAGGTTATTTTCTCAGGCAAGATACCCGGTAATGACCTTCCAAAATACTATGCTGCATCCGATGTTTTTGTTTTACCATCTGTTGCACGTCTTGAGGCTTTTGGTCTTGTCATAGCTGAGGCAATGGCATCTGGAAAGCCTGTTGTTGTTTCAGACATACCTGGTGTGAGGGAAGTGATAACAGACGGGGTTGAAGGGCTGCTTGTTCCACCCATGGATGAAAAAGCGTTGAGTGAAAAAATCAGCATTCTTCTGTCAAACCCGGAAATGAGAAAAAGGATGGGTGAGTCAGGCAGAAAAAAGGTTGAGGAAAAATTTAGCTGGGACAGGGTAATTGAGAAGATTGAGGAAGTCTATGAACAGGTAGTTAGGAGTTAGTAGTTAGGGGTTAGGGGTTAGGGAGGAACAAGGAGTTAGGATTCAGGAGTTAGGAATTATGTGATTCAGGTGTTCCCTAAGTTCTAACTTCTCTCACCTAACTACTTTGGTAAATCTTTATATAACCATTACCCTATTTAGAGACTATGCGAAGAGACAAAAAGGGCATATCAAGGATTGTTGAATTTGTGATTATGTTCACTGTTTTCATTGTTATTGTTACAGCATTTTATTCTCTCGCAAACATCTGGCTCAGACCCCCTATAGTGGATTATGCTCAGGAGGAGGCAATGAGGGTGTCTGAGGTGTTGATAAACAATCCTGGATACATGGATGATGGAGGTACAGACTGGGAGGAGTACAACGCAACAAAAATAAACAGCAATCTGAAAAGCCTTGGTTTTGCTGTTGATAACACGTCTTACGGAGTTTTAAGTATGAAAAAAATAACAGCAATGAGAAACCTGACATACGAAAAAGCAAAACGGGCAATGGCTCTGGAGCATCTGAATTTTAACATAACGTTCAGATACTTTAACGGCAGCATCATGCTTTCCAACAAAACTGACAATAAAACTACACTTACATTTGGCGCAAACTTTGGGTACAATGCTACAGTATCATGGAAAAGAATTGTGAACATTGTTGACTTAGACGGCAAATATGAGAATGCAACGCTCACAGTTTACCTGTCCAAAAAGGGGAGGTTTGAGGAGAGGGTTGTTATTAATGAGATAATGTATCACCCGCCGTCCCCGATGGTTTATACTAGAAATGAATGGGTAGAACTATATAATGTTGCAAATATGGCTGTGGATGTTGATAAATGGACTATAGAAGATTTGGTGGAGTGGGAAAGGGATACTTTAATGGATTGTGGCAATGGTACGATTATACCTAGTTATTCCTATGCAATAATCGTTGCTGATTATAATAGTGTAAAAGAAAATTTTACAGAAACACTTGCTATAGGTGAATCACCAAAGGCTATATGGCTTTTAGCTGTTGGCAATTATGCCGCCATTGGTAGAGGATTAAATGACACTGGGGACACAATAACTGTGAGAAACAGGTATTATGATGTAGTAGATTCAATAGATTATACTCTGTTAGTTAAATCTGATGATGCAAATGGTGAGAATGAAACTCTAGAAAAAAAGAATTCCTTTAAAAAGAATACTGATACAGATTGGGAGAGTAATTGGGATGTAAGTCAAACATCAAGAACTGGAGGCACACCAGGCAGAAAAAACAGCATATCCTGAGCTTATGTCCTAATCTTTTCAACAACCAGTTTCTTTCCTACAATTTTAACATTCACAACCTCTTTTGGTTTGAATGGAAACATTGAGTCCTTATGCACATCTTACGGAATTTGCTCTACAAATTCCTAAGATGTTAGGAAAAATACTTGTATTTTTCCGTAACATCTGCTGGTATATATATCATAAAATTAGGAATTTGCTCCGGATGCGACGGAAAATGCCTCTGGCATTTTCCTAGCATGTTACGGAAAACCATTTTATGGTTTTCCTGACATTTTAGGAATTCATTCTGTGAATTCCGTAAAATCTTAGGAAAAACCTTCGGTTTTTCCGTAAGAAATTCCGTAACATTTTACGGAATTTGCGAAGCAAATTCCTAAAACGCTAGGAAAAAAATGCGAAGCATTTTTTTCCTCATCTGTGGAAAATGTAATTTTCCACATCTCAGAGGAATTTCCCGAGAGAGAAGGAATGAAATTCCTTCGATTCCTAGGAAAAATGTAAAACATTTTTTCCGTCGGATAGGCGGTTGCCATAGGCAACCGCTATTCTCTTTTCTTTGCGACGGAAAAGGCTTTGCCTTTTCCTAGCATCGTACGGAATTTGCAATAGCAAATTCCGTAGATTTCGCCAGCGTTTTTCTTTTCTCTCTCAGAGAAAAGAAAAAGGCTGTAATCAACACATTTTAATATTAAGAATAACATTCATTATTATTAGCAGTCATTGTTGATGTGGTTCCAATGGTTAAGGAAAGACCTAAATGTAAAACAGGCATAGAAGGACTGGACAACATACTTAACGGTGGTATTCCAAGGGGGAATACCGTGCTTCTGTCAGGCGCCTGCGGCTCGGGTAAAACCACGCTGGGAATGGAGTATCTTGTTAATGGTGCAAAAATGGGTGAAATCTCCGTGCTTATTTCAGTAACAGAGCCGTCATCAAAGGTCGTAGCCAACCTGAGGGGTTTTGAGTTCTTTGATGAGGCCCTGATAAAAAACGAAAAACTTTACCTTCTTGACATGATTTCATTGTATGCGAGGCTGGGCATAGAAAAAAAGGATTACAGAATCGAGGATATTGACCCGCTCATAAATATAATGGAGGACATTGTGAAAAAACTAAAGGTAAAGAGGCTTGTGATTGACTCTGTTACAGCAATATGCCATCAGCTGGAAACAAAGGTCAGGATAAGGGAGTTTGTATTCAATCTCGGAAAAACACTTTCAGATGCAGGATGCACATCATTGCTTGTTTCAGAGGTAAATCCGACAGGTGCATGGGGCCTGATGCCTGGTGTGACCTATTCTGCTTACGGTGTTGAGGAGGCAATAGCTGACGGCATAATACTCCTGGGCGCGATAGAGAGAAAAGGGTATATGCTCAGAACACTTCATGTAGTGAAGATGAGGGGTACAATGCATTCCCTCGCAAAACACATCCTTGACCTGACACCACAGGGTGTTGTACTGATACCGTTGTTGAAGTGGGGTGCGGAAAGTGGATGATATTGATAAAAAGGTAAGTCAGAAAATTAAGGAAACAAAAAAATATGAGGTGAACCTCATTCTCAGTGACATAAATAATTATTTCAGGATAATCAAAGGTATGATGAATTATCTGGTTACAGAAAGAGGGATGGGTGGTGTATATGTCTCAGCGACAAGACCAAGCAAGGCGATGATATCACGCCTGGGAGCAGAGAAAATCAATATGGATGACGTGTTTTTCGTTGACTCTGTATCATACATGGCTGAAGGACCGCCAGCATCAGTGGACAACGTGATTTTCATAGAAAGCCCGACGATGCTTGAGATGATGATGGTAAAAACAGATACCCTGCTGAGGAAGGCAAAAAGCCCTGATAAGTTTGTGTTTTTTGACTCAATAAACTCGTTAGCAATTTACAACAATGAAAACATTCTATCCGAGTTCATACACGTGCTGGTGAACAGCCTTGGGGGAAAGGATGTTTACTCGTTCATACTGTCAGTGAAAGGTGAAACCCCAAAAAATATTGAGACCTTATTGAAGATGGTATGCGACAATGTTGTGGAGATAGGGGGTGAATAAAATGAACGGGGCGTTGGCGAAAATAAAATCAGCGGACAAAACTGTCTGGATGACAAAACCAAAACAGAACAAGGAGTTCACCCAGATGATTGCGGACTACACTATTCTTTTGTTAATAGACACGGTTCTGAATGATGTTGACAGAAAAATTGCATCTGAGATTATAATGAGCGCTGCGGAAGAATTAGGGAGCAAAGTTTTTGATGAGTATGTGAAGGAAAAAATTACAACGCCAAAAGAATGGGCTGATGCCGTAAACGAATCTGTATTCAAGCAGATGGGGACAGGCATCACATTCACAAAAATATCGGATGACGAAATTGAGGCGTCCGTGTTTAAATGCCCAACAGTATACAGGGCCATGGCTGCACCAGACATTACATGCCCGTTCTCATACGGGTTCGGCAGGGGCCTGTGGAAAAAGAGTTTCCCGGAAGGGGAGATAATAATGGGCAACACAATCGCTAAAGGTAAAGAAACATGTGTTTTCACATTCCTTGTAAAATCAAGGGAAAACAGTAGGGAAAAGATGAAGCAAATACTTGAAAATGCTTCAGTTGAATTGGAAAACGAAAAACGAATTGCATCCGCGATTGCTCCTGCAAAGGTCTCAAATCTCACAATTTTATGCATAACAGAATCAATCTTTAAACATGTTGATAAAAAACCTGCATCCGAGATTATAATAAACACCGCAGAAAAACTTGGCAACAGAATGTTTGAGGAATGTGTCAAAGAAAGGCCTGAAAAATGGACAACCATGGAATGGGCAGAAAAAACCGCAGGAGGTATATGGAACCAGCAGGGGACAGGTGTCGTTTTTTCAGAGATTTCTGAAAAAAAAATCGTGTCCCATGTTTTCAAGTGCCCGACACCTGAAAGAGCAGGTGAGGCGCCGCATATCGCATGCCCATTCTCATGGGGATATGCCAGGGGTGCTTGGAAGAAGGCTTTCCCAGAGGGAGAGGTGTTAATGGGTGGGACAATGGCCCATGGTGCGCCAACCTGCGAGTTCACATGGTTTGTGAAAGCCGAGAAAGAGCATGCTGAGATGAGGGAGAAAGTAAAAAAATATCTTACAAAAGAGGAAGAAATAAGGATGCTGTAAACATGCCATCTACGGGAATAAAAAAACTTGATGAGGTGCTTATGGACGGCATACCTGATGGCTCCTCAGTTCTTGTTATGGGGACACCAAGCTCAGGTATGGAGCTGTTTGCAAAACAGTTCGCATCAGGAGCTAAAAATGAGGATGTGGTGTATTTTACAACATCTGAAACAGAAAGTGAAGTAAAATCAATGCTGAAATCATATAAATGGAGGGAGGATATAAACATTATAAGCATCTCAACGCAGTACTATGAGAAAATTCTGGCAAAGGAGCTTGAGGCAAGCAAATTAAAAAAGGAAGGGTTGAGTGTTTCCGATATCGCAAAACTTGGTACTTTTGAGGGGAGGGAGGACATAAACTTTCTTGAAACACTCACATATGAGATATCAAAACTCAAAAAAAACTACAGGGTTGTTGTTGACAGTCTTGATTTTTTTCTGGAAAGATACCCCCCTGAAGACGTGCTTTCAGCCGCAAGAACCATTGAAGCCCATGTCCATTACACGAAAGGGCTTGCATTGTTCACAATGATAAAGGATGTTTATGACAAAAGGATAGAGAACAGCATATCTGCAATAGCTGACTGCGTAATCGAACTTGAAGTTGTAAAAATCGGAACAGGTTTTGAGAACAGGCTTGTTGTTCAGAAGGTAAAAAACATGCCTCAGAAAATCATCACACTCATCTACTCAATAACAGACAAAGGTGTAACACCTGAGACGATATCAAGGATAGGGTAATTAGCAGAGTTAGTAGATGCGACGGAAAAGTGCTTTGCACTTTTCGTAGCATGTTACGGAATTTGCAAAAGCAAATTCCTAACATGTTACGGAAAACCATTTTATGGTTTTCCTAACATTTTAGGAATTCACTCTGTGAATTCCGTAAAATCTTAGGAAAAAAACTTTTAATTTTTTTCCGTAAAATAGTAGTTAGGGATTAGGAATTGTTTCCACTCTTTTCAGCCCGTTCTGCTCCTTAACATCAAATCTCACATCAACAAATTTTTTTATCAGCCACATGTTCGTTTCAGCATGCATTGAAATTTTTCTTGTCAGGAAAACTGATTTGTTTTTTGCCAGTACAAGATAAGGTAATATTTGGTCAGAAGCATAAACATCAAGGGTTGCGCCTGATTTTATTTCCCCTAGCAGATTGTTTGCGGCTGATTCACCAACCCTCTCAGCTGGGATTCCTAACTCACCAAGGCAAGATGAGCCGAGCAATGTGTCAGTCCAAAGCGTTATGCCAGCACCAGGTGAAAATGAATGGGCTATTTCATCCTTTATATTTACATCATAACCCAAAAGTTTTTTTAACGCAGAATCTTTCATCCTTTTCAATATGTGCTCTGGAAGGTTTGAGATAAATACTGTGCCTTTTATGTTTTTTGTTTCTTTTGTCTGACTTAAATCAAGTCCTTTTAATTCCTTAACCGGCTCAATGTTTACATTTATCTCACCACCACCCTTTGGGTAGCATCCTCTTTTTATAATTTTAAGTTCAGTTTTTACACCCATTTTTGAGAGAATTTCAAGGAAAACATGACTGAAGTAATCAACTGGCGGGGACCATTTCACATCTGTTCCACCCCTTATTTTTATTTTTGTTTTTTCATCTGCAAACAAACCTGGTAAAAGACAGCATTGAAGAACAAGTGTTACACTCCCTGCTGTGCCAACATCAAAATCAAATACTCCGTGATTAATTTTTTTTGGATAAAACTCAATTACAGATGAGCCTTTCCACAACCCTTTTATTTCAGCATCACAGATTTCTGCAACAGAGTTTATCGCAGTAAGATGCTGATAACTCAACCCCGGGTTTTTCCTCTTTGCCCTTATATTAAAAACTTTCACAGGCTTATTTGTTAAGGCAGATAAGGCAACAGCAGTCCTGACAATCTGTCCTCCTCCCTCGCCAAAAGAGCCATCTATCTCTATTATGTTATTCATGTTTTTCCAGATAACTTTTCAGAATCTTCAATGCCTCTTTCGCAGCCCTCTCCTTGACCTCCTCCCTGCTGCCGGTAAATTTAAATGACCTGCATATCTTTTCCTTCCCTGATACCAGCGCAATATAAACCCTTCCAGCATCACCAGATGGTCCTGCAAAACCTGTTATGCCCAGACCAATATCAGTTTTGGTTTTTTCCCTGATTTTTTTTGCAATCTCCAGCGACACCTGGGGGCTTACATTTCCAAATGCCTCTATAGTTTTTTCTGAGACCCCGAGCATTTTTTTTGCGCTGTCAGAATAAACAATTCTCCCCTCTGTAAAATATCTGGATGAGTCAGGCACATTTGTGAGCATATGCGATACTAACCCGCCAGTGCATGATTCTGCAACAGATACTGTAACATTTTTTTCAAACATCAGTGACGCAACCCTGTTTTCGGGTGCGTATATGTCTGTTTTCGCAAGGGTTTTCAGTCTTTTCACACCATCAATCTCCTTTATCACCCTTGCAACCTGCCCTGGCACAAGTTTTTCCCAGTTTTCATTTCTCCATATTCTTCTCCTGATTTCCATGCCGGAATAGATTGTTCTGTCATACATCGGCATGCCTTTTACCCTGTATCCTTTCTCAAGAAACAGCCTTTTTGTAAGAGGATTATTGGTGTAAACAACATCAAATTTCGGTGTTAAAGCCTCAACATGTGAAACCCATACATCATACCTGTTCACATCCTCAACAGGTACAAGACAACAATTCAGTATTTTTTCTTTTTCCAGTGTTTTCGATATCATAAGATAGCGCTCACCCGCGGTAAAAGGGTTCTCAAGCGTGTGGGAGTACTGGGCGCTACCTATGCTGATTATTATTGTATCGCATTCCTTCACAATTTTTTTTATAACACTCATATGCCCAAGATGGAAAGGCTGGAATCTTCCAATGATAAGCCCTCTCATAAATAGGGGATGAATGTAGCAGTTTATAATATTTTAGGCAGGATGGGGTTAAACTATTTTTAATCTTCCCTAACTCCTTTTCAATCTCCTTAACCTCCTTTAATACTCATTTTGTG
>JASEEW010000160.1 GCA_030019485.1 Thermoplasmatales archaeon
CTTTTGCCAGCTTCCTTTTTAATGCTTTTACTTCATCATATTTTTTAAGTTCCTTCTCTGGTATATACACATCCTGGCATTTTTCACAGTAGTCAATTTCTACTGTTTTCCCTGTGATTAACTCCTCTTTCAAAGACACCATTTTGGTGTTATGTATCGGGCATTTTCTCATACTATTTCACCTCTACTCTATCGTTATTATCCAAATTTCTTCTTCACGGATAATGAATTTGAAACTTATTTTTCTTCTTCCTATCTTTTTCACTATCTTACCAACATCACCGTCTTTTATCGGTTTTTTTACTAACTTTCCTGTTTTGAAATGATGCAACATCATTTCATAGGACATATCTGGATAGCGTTCATCAAATCTTCTTCTCGCATGCCCTTTTAAGTTAATTTTTAGCTTATGTATGTTCCATTTCAACTTCTATCACTAAAAAGATATGTCTTTCATTATACAAAATCCTTTCGTGTTCCAAAAGGATAAATAAACTTGATTCACGCCTTGACAGGGAGCAGAAGGAAAAAGGGGAATACTACTACACATGAACTCTTAAACTAAAACTACCATCCGATCACTTTCATTAGAACATTGTGAACGATAAAGACTACTATCAGTAACAGTGTGAAGTAAACAGAAAACATTCCTACTGTTGGGAAACCTACAGCGAAAAAAATCAATGAGAACATCATTGTTCCCAAGATGCCTGTAAAATACAAAGCAGTAAAATATCTAAAACTTATGGTTTTATCTTCTATGGGTATTTCATGAACTCTTATTGTGCTACAGACCTCTTCTAAAAAGTTCTTCTCAAAACCTTCCAAAGTAAACCATTTATCCTCAAGGACAAACACTAAATCTGGATGGCTATAGTAACTTATCTTTTTTGCTCTCTTTATGTCCTTCCAATAAATCCTGTTTTTCTTCTTTTTATACTTTATATCAATAAAGTCTTCCGCCAGAGCAACACTATGTGGCATACGATAAAATCGGACAAATGAAATGGACCCAACAATGAGGACAAACAGCATAGTAACAAAAAATACAAGTTCTATATCCTTAAGCATTAAATAGAAAAAAAACATCGAAAAATCCTAAAACCAACCCACAGGTCACGGTTAGTGTGAGGACACGCATTTTTTTATCTTTTGCTTCATACCACTTCATATTTTCTTTGTTCATGATAACCGCTACCTTAGTATCGCCCTATCCTTGCTATTCCCGGCATCCCTCTTTTATGCTTTGTGGAAGACACAACATTTTTTATTCTTTTGACTTCTGAAATTTCAACACCTGCAGATTTTACAATTTCATTGTTCTCTAACCCTTTTTCCATACCATACAATATCTGATCAAGTATCTCATACTTTATTCCAAGTTCAGACTCATCTGTCTGCCCTTTCCATAATCCTGCTCTTGGTGTTTTAGATATGATTTTTTCCGGGATTTTAAGATATTCAGCAAATTCTCTGATCTGGGTTTTATACAAATCACCAAGAGGTGCAATGTCGCATGCCCCATCACCATACTTTGTGAAATAACCCATTAGTATTTCTGTTTTGTTTCCTGAGCCGACAACCAGATAATTGTTTTTGTTTGCGAAATAGTAAAGAATAATCATTCTTGTTCTGGCATGGATATTCCCCATCTCCTTTTTCCCTTTACCATTGAGAGTTAAAGAAATCTTTTTCACAATCCCTGATATGTCAATAATTTTATGTTTAACACCAAGGTTTTTTGCAAACTCTAATGCGTCACCCGTATCCTCTTTCGGTGTAGTATTTGCTGGCAGAAGAAGACAGAATACCTTTTCCTTACCCAATGCTTCAACACACAGTTTTGCTGTAACAGCAGAATCCAAACCACCGGATAAACCAATTACAACACCTTTTGCTTTTGCCTCATTTACCCTGAACCTGATAAATGATTTTATAACATCAGCATATTCTTGTTTAAACCCTGGTTTCATCATAATATCAACCAAATAACATATCTACAAGGAAACATATCTACATTACGGTTGCTATGAAGGTCTCGCTTGCCCAGGCATCACCAAAATCAGGGGATAAAAAGGAGAATATCAGGATTATGGAGAAATATGTTAAGAAAAGCAGCAGTGACCTTGTTGTTTTTGGTGAATTGTTTCTCACAGGCTATGGGTGCAAGGACTTCTCTGATTTAGCTGAAACCATACCTGGAAAATCCATAAATAAAATAGCTGGAATTGCAAAAGAAAACAGATGCTACATAGTTTTCGGCATGCCTGAAAAAGAAAAGGATAGAATCTACAACACAGCAGTCCTGATTCATCCTGATGGAAAAATAAACAAATACAGGAAATGGTTTCTTCCAAATTTCGGGATTTTTGAAGAAAAAAAACATTTCAAAGAGGGAAAAAAAATAAATGGCTTTAACACGAGATTTGGGAAAATCGGTTTATTAATCTGCTACGACATATTCTTCCCAGAACTTTGCAAATCCTATGCACTGCAGGGTGCGGACATCCTGATATGCATCTCAGCATCACCATCCTTGACACGGATTTATTTTGAAAGGGTGATGCAGGCAAGGGCTGTTGAAAACACATGCTTTTTCCTTTACACAAACCTTGTCGGCTCAGAACTAAACTTCTGGGGGGGTAATACAGTCATTGGCCCTAAAGGAGACATAAAGACAAAAGGTGAATATTTCAAGGAAATGACAGTTGAATATGATGTTGATTTGAATGAATTAAAGAATGCGCGAGAAAATAGGCCTGTGATAAGGGACAGCAGACCTGAGATATATAAGAAATTGTATGAAATAATGAATGCAAAGAAATAATAAAAGGAAAACATATTCTGTTTTTACTGGTGAATCAACTAGCCCCGTAGTGTAGAGAGACTTAACACTGAGTTTTTTATCCTGACAAGGATAAAAATGCGAGGAAACTTTGATTCCGAGTGATAAGTCCTATAAGTCAATCATCCAAGGCTCTGGACCAGCCCTTTCTTTTCTCTTTTCAAGAGAAAAGAAAGCGACTGGCGGAAAGAAAAGAGAAGCAAGGATTTGTTTCGCAAATCCTTAAAAATACGAATCCGAAAGACACAAAAATTCTTTTCTCTTTCTGCCAGATGGCTGGGAAGCTACCTTGGGACGGAGGTTCGAATCCTCCCGGGGCTATCCTAGGGATTAGGGGTCAGTAGTTAGTAGTTAGGGAAGGAACGTCCCCCTAATCCCTGACTACTTGACCCCTGTCGGGGCTACAATTTCTATGGGAGAGCATATAAATAACTGATGTTTTGCGTTTTGAAACCAACATTTGAATAAACCGAACACTGTTACAGTTTTGGATGGGATGCTTATGGAGTTGCCAATA
>JASEEW010000161.1 GCA_030019485.1 Thermoplasmatales archaeon
CCATAAGCATCCCATCCAAAACTGTAACAGTGTTCGGTTTATTCAAATGTTGGTTTCAAAACGCAAAACATCAGTAAGTTAATCTGCTTGCGCCATAAATCTGTGATAAGATTACTATCACCTCTAATCACTCTCGCAAAAAAGTTTGGTCTGTGTTGAACAAATACAAGATCAACATTATTTTCCAGAAGTAATCTAATCACACCAGAGGTAACCGATGTTTCCCCTGCTATGATTATTTGCTCCACCTCATGTGGTGAGAATCTAAATGTTTTCTCATCATTTTCTTCTTTCACCACAATTTTTACTAAATCATTTTCCTTCCTTATCTGATTCCCAAAACCAGATAATATTATGTTCCGCAGATGTCTTTCTATCATAAAAACAATTACTTTGTTTGAGTATTTCTTTTTATTGTTCCAAATCCCTGGGAGACGCCTTTTCCTATGCCAAGAAAATCCGGTATTTTGAAATTTATTTTGAACTCACCTGTAAAGCCAATCATTGGAATGGCTTTATAAACTGTTTTTTCCTCATTCAGAAGGCTGTGAACATAAATGTTTTTAGTCACAACAAAATCAAACCCTTTACACATTGAAAGAATGTTTCCAACTATGATGTTGTTGAGTAAAAGTTTCCTTTCCTTTAATTCTTGCATCATTTTGTATTTTTTATAGTTCTCAGGGTTAAGCCCTATCCATGGCGTTAGGAACCTGTAATAATGGTTTTCCCTGCACTCACCAAGTTCTGCATTCATCTGATTCATCTGAATGCTATTGACTTTGTACAGATTTTTTCCAAAAATAAGCATTTCTATTTTGTCAGATATTTCCTTTAAGACATCTGCTCCCTCATTTATGCCGACAAGAATTGCATTGCCATCAATTATCTTGTACTGCACTTTAGGATAGGTGTAAAGAGACTGTTCACCTGTTAGGTGATGGTGGAGTATGGGATACTGTGAAAATTTGTTTCCAATGTATCCCCTTAATTTGTTTGAATCCTCTCTAATTGTCTTGTCCGTCTTAAGTGTTAACACAAGCGTTTTTAGGTTTTTACTCATATTTTTACCTTTGGAAAATATGCCTGTTCTATCATCTGCTTTAATTCCTGGAAGTATTTAGCAGCAAAGTTTTCCACAACTTTAAGAGCCTCCTCATACTGCTTCCCGTTTATTGGTTTTGTTCCATGGGCAAGAATGGAATAGTTTCTCCAGTTTAATACCTTGAGAATTTCGGGATTGCTGCTAAAATCTTTTCCAAGGTTGTCGTCCAAGTCCTTAAGAAGGCTGTACGCCTTGCTAAGACCTATAGAAATTGTTCCGTTTTTTCTCATTTTCTCATAATGCCCCCTGTGCTCTTTAGGTATTCTATGTATATCTACATCAGAGGAATCAATGTTGTGTTTTGACCATAACCTGAACTGGGCTAATAGTTCTATAACCCTGTACATTCTTGCGATAGCATCATCAAATTTCCCTTCCTTCCCTCTTCTTTTTGCATTCTCAATAAGGTCTGCTATTTGCTCTAAAGAATATTTTTTACTATTAATTTCTTTATGAAGTAAAACCTTGTTTTTATATGTGTTGATATGCATTTCCTCTTCAGTTTTTTCATCCAGTTTCTTGAGATATCCCATAGCATTTTCATGGTCAAACCTGTCAAAAGCAGAATAGGCTTTTGCCAGTGTTTCTAATGTATTAAATTTCCCTAAAATTTTTTCATCCCCTGTCATCTTCTTAACATTTTCAATAATACTTAAACATCCTTCATATTGGTATTTATTAAAAAGAAGGGTTGCCAGTTTTTTCCTTCCATCGGCAATTACCTCTGTTGGCTTAAGTATCATATTCCTCTCTGTACCAGAAATCACTCTGCCTATGTCATCCCTTTTACCATAAACATAGGAAATATTATCGCATTCTAAGGAAACAGATGCTAGGACAAGACCTGATGACATTGCCTTCGTTCCACTTGTGAAGTCTACAGTAATATTTTCTGGGGAATAACCTTTTTTGACCAATTTTTCTAAAACCTTTTTTGCATCAGCATAACATTTCTCAAAATCGTTTTCATCTGCAATGAAAGACTGTTCAGAAGAATAGTCTGAATTCAACAATGGTTTCACCAGATCTACAGTATTTTTACTTTTTTCTGTTACAAGATAAACCACAAGAGTTGGATTGCAGCCGTTTATGGCTTTTGCAATGCCATGCTCAACACCTTTACCTGTGCCTATTGAAACGATAATTGCTCTCATGTTTTACTCCCATATTTTACTAACATTCAAGCCCAGATTTGTAGGGTAGATCGTTTTTCCGGACATCCTGATAAGTCCTGCATTTTCCAGTCTCTTTAGACTTATTCTATCCATTTCTGCATCTATTATGTTAATTGGTTTGCCAATCCTGAGCAGGTCAATTATTTTCCCTAACTCCTTTTTTGGGAATGGAAAATATGGTATTCTTATCACATTATAGCTTTCAGGTGGCGGGAACATTAATTCGTTGAACTCCTCTTTATGCTTTCTATAAAACTCTGTTAGGTTCTCTGCTCTGTAATGCTCTTCTATGTCCTTCCTCATTCTTTCCAGTTTTGTGTTGAATACATTTATTTCTGGGCAGATAACATGGAATATTCCATCCACATTCTCCCAGCTGCCCAGTAATACCAAGGATGCGCACATATCCTTTCTTCCACCAGCAATGTTCAGATATAGATAATCACAGCCATGCTCTATTCTTTCCTTTTTTATACAGTTCAGGCATATTTTCATGAAGTTGGCATGGTCCTCTGTAGATGATATATCGGAAAATGGTAGTTCAACCCAGTGTGTATGGATGTTGTTATAATTCACTTCCAGGGCGGATACTGCAAGTTCAGCGCATTCCTTTACCTCCTTTGTATCTGTTACTAAGAGGACTACATCTGAAACGAATTTCCCCTCCACTTTGGCTATGTATTCTACAAATTCCGTAATAATTGGTGGGCTCATACCTACTGGTGCGATTATGCTTGTTTTCATTCTTCCACCCTTAGTTTAAGCCAGCCAAGTGTATAGCATGGTTTATTATTTTCCATCACAAAACGTCTTGTTTTAGGGAAAACATCGTGGTAGCTTCTGCCTCTTGTATTGTGCCATATCATATCGTAGAGTTCTGGATCCTTATTTTTTACAACAAGGTTGATTGTTGTGCTTAAAAATCCCTGTCCCTGACCAAGCCTGAGCACAGGGGATGTCTCCTTATTTTTTTCTTTAATATTCTGCATCTCTTTAATAAATTGTTCAGAATGCTGACTTT
>JASEEW010000009.1 GCA_030019485.1 Thermoplasmatales archaeon
GATTATATTCGTGATTTGGGTTTTCCTGGTGAAGAGCCGTTCACCAGAGGTGTACATCCGAACATGTACAGAGGTAGGCTCTGGACCATGCGGCTTTTTTCCGGTTATGGTACTGCTGAGGAAACCAACTCCAGATACAAGTATTTACTTCAGCATGGTGAAACAGGACTGAGTGTTGCTTTTCATTTCCCGACACTTTACGGGTATGATTCTGATCATCCAAAAGCAAAAGGCGAGATAGGGAAATGCGGTGTTGCTATTGACACACTCAAAGACATGGAAATATTGTTTGACGGTATTCCGCTGGATAAAGTATCCACCTCCATGACAATCA
The DNA here is from genome assembly GCA_030019485.1 of Thermoplasmatales archaeon. GTDB lineage: Archaea > Thermoplasmatota > JASEFT01 > JASEFT01 > JAUWIS01 > JASEEW01. The sequence continues at coordinate 335 of JASEEW010000009.1, forward strand.
ACCCCCCAGCACCAGTATTATGGGCCATGTACATGGCAGTTGCAGAAAAACAGGGTGTGAATAGAAATAAAATTTCTGGTACGATTCAGAATGATATGCTGAAAGAATTCATAGCACAGAAAACCTTCATGCTGCCGCCAGCCCCGTCATTAAAACTTATTGTTGACACCTTTGAGTTTGGGTGTAAGGAGGTGCCTCTGTGGAATGCTGTCAGCATAAGCGGGTACCATATCAGGGAAGCAGGCTCGACTGCTGTGCAGGAACTCGCGTTTACGCTGGCTGACGGTGTCACATATGTTGAAGAGGCTATTAAAAGGGGGCTTGATGTTGATGATTTTGCACCAAGGCTGAGTTTTTTCTTTAACTCCCATAATGATTTTTTTGAAGAAATCGCAAAGTTCAGGGCGGCGCGCAGAATCTGGTACAGTATAATGAAAAACAGGTTTAATGCAAAAAAGAAAAGGTCGCTGTGGCTGAGATTCCATACGCAAACAGCAGGATGTTCTGCAACCTCACAGCAGCCTGAGATAAACATTATTCGCACAACATTGCAGGCTCTGGCAGCAGTGCTTGGCGGTACGCAGTCACTGCACACAAATTCTTTTGATGAGGCTCTGGCACTGCCTACTGAGAAAGCGGTTAAAATCGCACTGAGGACGCAGCAGATAATAGCACACGAAAGCGGCTGTGCGAATGTTGTGGACCCGCTGGGTGGCTCCTATTACGTGGAGTGGCTTACAAATAAAATGGAGGAGGAATGTCTGAAATATTTTGACAGAATCGAAACACTGGGCGGGGTGATATCCTGCATAGAAAAAGGTTTTTTCCAGCGTGAAATAGCGCAGAGCGCATACCGGTACCAGAAGGAAATAGAGGAAAAGAAAAGAACAGTTGTTGGGGTTAACGAGTATGTTGAAGAAGAAAAAAGCCCTATTCCGGTACTAAAAATTGATCCTGAGGTCGAAAAGAAACAGATAAAACGGCTGCAGAAAGTGAGGAAAGAAAGGGATAAATCCAAGGTGGAGCGCCAGCTTGACCGGCTGGGAGAAGGAATTGATAGAAACGAAAACCTGATGCCGTATTTTATAGAATGTGTTAAGGTTTATGCAACACTTGGTGAGATATGTGATGTGCTGCGCGAAAAATATGGTGTGTACAAGGAAGTGGTAACATTCTAAGGGAGGAGGATATGAAAAAAATTCGTGTATTGATTGCGAAACTTGGTTTAAATGGCCATGACAGGGGTGCTAAGGTAGTGGCAAGGGCGCTGCGTGATGCAGGCATGGAGGTTATATATACAGGACTGCACCAAACACCTGAACAGGTTATGGAGACCGCAATCCAGGAGGATGTTGATGTGATAGGGATAAGTTTGCTGTCAGGGGCACATATGACCCTGTTTCCCATGGTGCAGAAACTGTTAAAAGAGCACAGGATTGATAACATAATGATTATAGGCGGTGGAATAATACCTGAAGAAGACAGCTTTAAACTTAAGCAGGCAGGAATTGCAGAAATATTTGGTCCTGGGACAAATACAAAGGATATAGTAAACTTTATTCTTTCAAAGGTAAAAAAATGAATTTAGCAGAACATATATTGAATGGTGATAGAAAGGCAGTTGCGAAACTCATCACCCTCGTTGAAAATAACTCACCTGAATCTATAAAACAATTAAGTGTTTTACATTCACACTGCGGCAAAGCCCATGTTATTGGTGTAACAGGTGCACCAGGATGTGGTAAAAGCAGTCTTATAGGTAAACTAACTGCGGAATACCGGAAACTTGGGAAAAGGGTTGGGATAATAGCAATAGACCCCACAAGCCCGTTTACAGGCGGCGCATTCCTTGGTGATAGAATAAGGATGCAGGAACATTTTACAGACAAGGATATATTTATTAGGAGTATGGGTTCAAGAGGCTCTTTAGGCGGCATAGCAAAATCCACTGCAGACACTGCAAAAATACTTGATGCATTCGGAAAGGATATTATTTTTATAGAAACAGTAGGTGCTGGACAGGCGGATGTGGAAATAGCAAAAATCGCATTAACTTTGCTTGTTGTTACAATGCCTGGCTCAGGTGATGATGTGCAGGCAATCAAGGCAGGTATTCTTGAGACAGGGGATATTTTTGTGATTAACAAAGCAGACATTCCTGGCACAGAGCAGGCAGAACTGTATCTGGAGCAGATGCTGAATCTGACTTCTTATCCTGCCGGGAAATGGAAGCCAAGGGTTATGAAAACATCAGCATCGCTCAATACCGGAATTGCAGAACTGGTGGATGCCATTCAGTCCCATATGGAATACCTGAAAAAAAGTGGTGAAATAGGAGCCAAACTCAGGGAGAAAGCAAGGGTTGAATTCATGGCGCTTGTAAAACAGAATGTTACAAAGTATATTTTAGAGCATGTGATAAAAAAAGGCGAGTTGGAGGAAACCATAGAAAGAATAATCAAACGCCAGATTGACCCATATTCTGCTGCAGATGAGTTGGTGGAGAGAATTTTTTCAGAATAATCCCCTTTATAAAAATCTTTATAAAGGTACAGAAGAATTATATTTATGAGGGGCACATGTAGCAGGAAAAACGCCCCTTAGAACATGTAAATGTTGTATGAAGTATGCAAATATCGTGACTTAAATATAGGTAAAAACAAGGGATGGCAAACATGAAGAAAGAAATAATAGCAATTTGGATGTGTGCAATACTGCTAGTTGTTTTTAGCAGTGGTTGCATAGATTGGGGAGAGAGTAAAGAAGAAAATAAGAAGCCTGTTGCAGATGCAGGGATTGATCAAAATATTAGTATAGATGTGATAGTATATTTTAATGGTTCGGCTTCCTATGACCTAGATGGATCTATAACAAATTACACTTGGAGCTTTGGTGACGGTAACTTTGGATACGGAGTAGCACCCACACACCTCTATACTGAGATAGGAAATTACACGGTAATACTGACAGTTACCGACAATGATGGCGCAATAAGCACTGACTTTTGCATTATTAGAGTAAATAATTTCACATTTGTTCTAGAAATGATTGAGAATATAGCATGGAAACCAGATGGGGGTTATGCCTTAATGGTTGGTGGAGAGGATTTGTTTAAGCCTGATTATCACTACCAAGTTGTGGTTAAATACGATGGTTCTAACATTGAGATTTTACTAAACAAAAGCTATAATGAAAGTAGTTACTTCACTTTGACAGATGCAGCTTGGAAACCTGATGGAAGTTATGCTCTGATTACGGGAACGAACGGAACTGTTTGGAAATATGATGGAGAGAATTTTTTTGTCTTGGATTCGGGTGTTTCTGAACCACTATGGAGCATAGAGTGGAAACCAAACGGCGAATATGCCTTAATCGTTGGGTATGGTACCATCCTGAAATATGATGGCAACGACTTCATTACTTTCGAGAATGTTCCTCAGGCACAACTATGGGAGATCGCTTGGAGACCAGATGGAAGCTATGCCCTCATTACCAGCACATTCAATCGTATAGTTAAATTTAATGGGGATGATTTTGAAATTCTAACAACTGATTATAACAATTATAGTTGGCAGCACTTGACATGGGACTCTGATGGAAACTGTGCTTTTGTTACAGGCCAACATAATTACATAAACGGGGCCCATCAGATAATAATAAAGTATGATGGTGAGAATTTCACCTTAGTAGAAGGTCCAATCTCTAATTTCATAAGTGGGATACTTTGGAATCCCCATTGGAACAATTATTCATATTACTTTGAAGGAACTAGAAGTTGGAAACCAGATGGGGAGTATCTGCTAATAGTTGAAAATGGAAAAATAATCAAGGAATACGTCCAACCTATTTCGTGGATGCCTTAGAATTTGAGGATTGTTGAAAAAGCCTATTCAAAAACACAGGACGTCCTACCTTTCAGCCAGGGGATAGTCATGCTTTCCTCATCCTGTCTATGGCTTCTTTTATTTCATCAACAGATGCTTCTTCCTCTATTGTGGAAATATCACCAAGGTCTTTTTTAAGCCAGAGTGTTTTCATCACCCTTCTCATTATTTTACCGCTCCTGGTTTTGGGCAGCGCGGTCACAAACTCTATATCGCGCACTACTACGATAGCGCCTAAGGATTCCCTTACGCTTTTTATAAGTTCTTTTTTTAGTTCATCAGAAGGCTTGCAGTCTTTTTTCAGGACTACGAATGCGCAGGCCACCTCACCTCTAAGCTCATCAGGCACGCCAGAGACGCCTGCCTCAACAACACCTGGATGGCTTATTAAAACACTTTCTATTTCCACAGTACCTATCCTGTGTGACGCTATTTTAATCACCTCATCTGCTCTACCTGTGAAATAGATGTAACCATCGGCATCGCGCCATGCAGCATCCCCTGTGTAGTATATACCTGAGGTTGCTTTAGTCTTCTCCCAGTACGCCTGTTTATAACCATCTAAATTCTGCCACAGTATCGGGGTGAGCCCTGGAAAAGGTTTTCTGACCACAAAAATACCTTTTTTATCAGGCGGCAAGCTTTCACCAGTGTTTTCATCAACTATATCTGCATCCAGGCCGGGAACAGGGATGCCTGCTGAACCAGGCTTCACAGGAAGTAATCCAAGCCCGTAAAAATTTGCCACCATTGGTCCTGAGCTCTCTGTCTGCCACATGTGGTCAAGCACAGGGATTCTCTTATTAAGAACCTCTTTATACAGCCATTCCCATGCCCCTGGGTTAAGTGCCTCGCCTGCAACAAACACCCTTTCTAAACAGCTCAGGTCATGCTTCCTTGGCTGCTCTATTCCAAGTTTCATTAAAGCCCTCACACCTGTTGGGGAGGTGAAAACACCGGTAACCTTGTTTCGTTCAATAACAGACCACCACATATCATTGTGAGGATAATCTGGTGTGCCTTCATAAAGTATAGAAGTACAGCCTGTAAGCAAAGGTCCATATACATTGTAGCTGTGACCCACAATCCAGCCTATATCAGAAGTGCTGAACCAGACATCCGAGCTTTTCAACCCATGAACCCATTTACCCATACAGTAAATATATATCTGGTATCCTCCATGGCAGTGAACAGTAATTTTGGGTTTTGCGGTTGTACCCGAGGTAGGCAGCAGGAACAGAGGTTCATTGGATTCTAACTTTACAAAATCACTGCTTGTGTTTTTACCATGACTCAAAAAATCTTCAAAATAAATATCCCTGCCTTTTTTCATTGATGGTTTTTCCCGGTTTTCATTGTAAACCACTATCTTCTTAATCTGGTTTGGGAGACAATACCCGGCTGCTTCATCTATGATTTTCTTGTACTCAATTTTACGGCCCCTTCTCGAACCAGATGCCTGTGTGATTATGTACTCTGCACCAGAACCAACTGCCCTCTCAGCCACAGCTTTGGGTGAAAAACCTGCAAATATTACCACATGCAGAGCACCTATTCTGGCGCATGCAAGCATTGCAGCAACTGAAACAATGTTCATTGGCATGTAGATAACCACCCTGTCACCTTTTTTTACACCAATGACCCTTAAACCAGAAGATATGCTTCTCACAAGAGCTAGTAGTTCAGAGTAGGTTATTTTTTCAATTTTGCCTGATTCTCCTGACTCATAAATAAAAGCAGGTTTATCCCCAAGACCTTTTTCCACCTTGTAGTCAAGACAGTTGTATGAAATATTGGTAATGCCGCCAGGAAACCATTTAAAAGTAGGATACTGCTGCTCAAATACTTTATCCCATTTTCTGAACCAGTGAATATCCTCAAATGCATTTTCTGCAGATTCATCCCAAAATTTCTCAGGGTTTTCTTCTGCCTTTTTTATGAAAGATTTGATTTGAGCTGGTATTTTTTCCATGGGTTGGGTATAACAGTTTGAAATTAAAAGTTTTATGTTTTCGCTGCTGTGTTTATCAAACAACCCTATGTACTTTTTTACCTCTGCAGATTAACCCTGTTCTGTACACAATAATGATAGCTATGAGACCAAGCGCACCTGCCAGTATCTGCGTTGGCGTTGGCATAAGGGTGCGCGTGGGTATGGGAGGTGGTTTTTCCCCCTGTGGGGGTTGCTGCTGCCCCTGTGCCTTTGTTACTGTCCCACCTATCAGTCCAACTTTGACCACTTCTTTTGTCTCTGCACCTGGACCAGGGGGCGGGGGCTGAAATCCAGTGTACGGGTTTTTGAGTAGGTCTGCTGAGGCGAGGAGGCTGGAAACAATGAGGAGGGAGACTACGGTCAATATAAATAGCTTACGCCTCCCTTCCCTTCCAGTCCAGTAACTGCTGTGCCAGATTTCCCTCAGTATAAGGACGGAGAGGATGGACGCAGCTGGAACAATGGCAACATAGTATCTTATATCACCAAAGAAGTGGTTCAACACCCATCCCTGACTCAGGTAGATGAAAAGGATGCCAGCCATCCAGACAAATAGTGCTGTTACCAATGGCCTGCGCCATCTCAATATGCTTGGAAGGCAGAGGAAGAATACAGGGATGAGGCAGAGGATGAATACAAATATCCTGGGCAGGTTGAGGAGAGTGTTTGTGTCATAGTTGAAGTATGCCTCAAAGAAGCTCTCCTCTGGCTGGTATGTCTCAAGGCTCTGATTCCCATTTGTTTCGGAAACTGTGAACAATGTCCTCGTGCTCTGATATCCGCTGTTGAATGGACTTCCAAAATAGGTTGTGTTGTACTGTGCCAGAAGCAGACCGATAACTAGGAGGCCTATGAGCCAGGGGGCAAGCACTGCTACAGCCCTCCTGATGTTTGTGGCTGAAAACAATCCCCTCAGCCGTCCTCCCCTAGGATAAAGGCTCCAGATAATATAGAAGACTGGGGGAAGGCATAGCACAATACTGGAATACCTCATTGATACGCCTGCAGCAAAAGATAGCCCGCTGGTGAACAGCAGAAGCATAGGAGGTACTCTTTTACCAGCAATCAAACGTTCACTCCCCTTAACAAAAAGGAGCAGTCCGAGGAGGCAAAAGGTTGCAGAGGCAAGATCCCCCATCCACTGGGCATAGAAGAGCATGACCACAACACTGTTTGTCATGACAAGGAGAGCGGCAAGTAGCGCCCACTTGTATCCAAAGAAACGCCGAGCCAGGAGGTATGTGGATGCAATAAGGACGACATATAGAAACAAACCAAAGAGTTTTTCGATATTAAGTCTCATGAACCATGACAAAAGCATACTCGGCCCGGGAGGCCAATGATTGATGTAATGCAACCCCCCATCTATCATACCCAGACCAGAAGCTAATGGTATCTGGTACCCATCTACCTTTTTATGAAAAAAGAGGGAGTGGTCCTTCATGTCCAGCTCTGCCTCGAATATAAGCTCCCCATCACTGTCTGTTTCACCCATTTTTACTTTGTCTAGAACTACATCTACCCCTTCCATGGGATGCTTGAATGTGTCTCTAACCATTATGTGCAGTTGGACTTTATCAATGACAGAGCAGAAGAAAGCACCGTTCTCATCTGTTACGCCGCAGGTTTTCCCATCCAAAAAGGCCTGGATATTAGAAACGGGCTCATAGAATATTATGTCTGATTCTACGGGTTTACCCACCTGGAATACACCATATTTTTCTTCAATCCCGCTGAGTATGACCTCTCCATCACTATTGCTGTAATTGATTGGCCACCCCTTTTTAAGTAAAGCCAGCCCACCCGCTGGAGTACCGTTCTCGTAAAGGAAACGTATCGTTCGGTTCTCCAAGGTGCTGTTTGTCAGCATGGTTATGTTTGTCTCACTGTAAATCCCATATCTAGCCGTGTTGCTCTGTACCTCCACAGTTTTGTGAAAGACAATAGGCGGCTCAGACGGGATGAATACCTCAACCGGCCTTGGGCCGAAAGGGATGTTGTGGAGCTCAGCATTTCCATAGATGTTTGTTTTCTCCTCCAGCACCCTGTCCTCGGAGAGAAAAATCCTTACCCATGCATCTGAAATCTGTGTACCGTTTCTCCATCCCAGGCTGACAAAGAGGTCATCGGTTTTGTCATCCCCATCCAGGGCGCGAACCTCAGCATAAAAAACCACATCCGATACTCTAGGGTCTATGCTGACTGTCTCATGATAGTGATACTCCCCCTCTGCCTTGTCTAGGGGGAGGCTGTAGTAGCCGTCGCTGTAAAGAACAGCCCATGCATAGTAGCCCTCTTCGTCCTTAATATGCCCCTCCCCAGGGTTCACACCATGCTTTAAAGGTACAATTATCACTGCGGCAATAATGAAACAGGCAAATAGAACAAGCAATGAATGTTGTTCACTGTCTAGAATAGACATCAACTCTAGAAATAGGGTTTTGAGGAAAAAAAGTTTTGGACTGCAGAAGTTTTTTAGTACTTGAAAAACAATACTGCAATAATGGAATTTGAATTCACAGAAAAACAGAACAAGTTTAGGGCATTTGTGCACAATTTTGCGGAAAATGAAATCAGACCGAGAGCAGATGCGATTGATAAAGAAGACAGGTTTCCTTGGGATATTATAAAAAAAGCTGGGGAAATAGGACTGCTGGGAATGACTGCTCCAAAAGAGTACGGCGGCATCGGTGTTGATACTATAAGTTTTGCTCTTGCAATAGAGGAAATATCACGGGTAAGCGGCTCATTAGGCCTGACTGTTGAGGCACATAATTCTTTAGCGGTTGGACACATTTACAACAGGGGAACTGAGGAGCAGAAAAGAAAATATGTTGTACCTCTAGCAAAAGGTGAAAAAATTGGGGCGTGGGCGCTTACAGAACCCACAGCAGGCTCAGATGCAGGCGGAATGCAAACCACTGCGGTGCCTGATAAAGATGCATGGGTGTTGAATGGAACAAAACTGTTTATTACATCTGGTGATGTAGCAGACCCTGTGGTTGTAATGGCGGTAACAGATAAAACTAAAAAAGCAAAGGGTATAAGCGCATTCATAGTTGAAAAGAACACACCCGGCCTGAGTTTCGGTAAAGAAGAAGATAAACTGGGGCTGAGAGGCTCTAGAACTGTTGAGGTAATACTTGACAGTTGCAGGGTGCCTAAGGAGAACATGCTGGATGCGGAGGGTATGGGTTTTATTGGTGCTATGGAAACATTATACAGGGGCAGGGTTGCGATTGCTGCCATGGCTGTTGGCATAGCACAGGGGGCATTTGAAGAAGCATTGAAATATTCAGTTAAACGTGAGCAGTTCGGTAAGCCAATATGCAATTTTCAAGCAGTTCAGTGGATGCTGGCAGACATGGCCACAAAAATAGATGCTGCTCGTCTTCTTGTTTACAGGGCCGCTTATTTAGAGGACACAGGCAAAAAATTTGCAAAGGAGGCTTCAATGGCAAAACTGTTTGCATCTGAAACCGCGATGGAGGCAACACAGAATGCCATACAAATCCTTGGCGGGTATGGATACACTGATGAGTACCCTGTGGAGCGCTTTCTCAGGGACATAAAACTATGTGAGATAGGTGAAGGCACAAGTGAGGTGCAGAGACTAATAATTTCAAGAGAGATTTTGAGGGAAGTCGGTAAATAATATACATTTTTTCCATGAAAAAAATTGGAAAACAGCAAAAATAATGCTCTTTCTATTAAAATTAATAAAAAATAAAGTTCGTTCCTCCTCAGGCTCGCACCCATTCTGCTTCTCCCCACCTTTTGCAGTTGCAAATGATCTATTCCAGATATATTTTAATAACCAGGAACATATACTGTTTTTTATGTATGTGGCTATTGACAATGGAAAAGATCTTTAGAACCAATGGGATGAATCCACCTTTTCATTGGAATAAGATATCTAGGAAGGTTAGAAACAAAACTAAACATAAGATAACCGATCTGATTAATCAATCTGATATAAAAATCAATGTACTAACTCATAAGAAGCCACTAAACATTTCAAAAAAGGATTACTTTCATACTAGAATTCCAAAGATGTTGGCAGAGTGCTTGGAGCCCTGGCTAAGATTTAAAGGAGGGAACCTGTGTATTGATGTTGATGATGATTATACCCTAAATAAATTTAATACTACTACCGATTTTTTAGGAAATCTTATCACTCAGATTGGTTTCAGGTTGGTGGGTAAACATCTAAAAATCATAAAAGGAAGAAATTGTTTAAAGGCTACATTGAAACAAGACAATTGTAAGATTCTTGAGATTGTAGGTAAGGTTGCAAGGGCAACTGAGTCTATAGGTGTGCAGGCAATTGATGTGATCTTGGGTGTTGTCAGCGAGAAAAGTACAAAAATTGACTTTAATAAACTGTATTTTAGGAAAATATGATATCACCTCGGCATAAAGCCGAGGAGGGAGTTCTACAAGCACCTGTATTGCAACTTCCCTCCTCATGCTCGTACCACATTGTTTCTCCCCACATTTCGCAAAAAAATATCCATAACTCACCCTAACATTAAACATATAATGAGCAGGCGGAATTTATCAAAAGATTATTTAAACTATGAAACATATTACGATTAGGGGAAGGAGTTAATATGGCAAGAAAGGTTGCGGTAGTAGGCGGGGGTTTATTTAGGCCTGATATATGGCACGGAGAAAACGCTGAAGAAGGTGTAGCTATAGCCTATAAGGACCTGCTCAAGAGTGTACCTAACCTGACACCGGACGACATAGATGCATTGATGATGAGTTATTTTAGCGACCATCTAAATGGACAGCTGTGCATGGGCTGGATTATACAGGATTACTTGGGCTTACATGGTAAGCCGGGCTATAGAATTGAGTCAGGTGGTTCTACACCCATAGATGCACTGGTAAATGCTTTCTATTTGATAAAGTCAGGATACTATGATGTTATATTGATTCCAGGCTGGGAGTGGATGTGTGAGGTTGATGTCGCCACAACAAATGAGATGATTGCATCAGCCTCAGATACCGATTGGGACTTCCCAGTTGGTGGATACTATAACGCTTATTATGCTGCTCTTGAGGTGAGGCACATGCAGCTATATGGTGAAACATGTGAAGACCTTGGTAGAATTGCTGTTAAAAACCATAATAACGCTACCCATAATCCTTACTCACAATGGGTGAGCTTGCATGGTACTGGAAAAATAACAATGGATGACTACTGGAAGAGCAGAATGGTATGCTGGCCATACAGGGTTTTAAATAATGCTGTGATGAGCGAAGGCGCAGCCTGTCTGTTAATGGCATCAGAAAAGGCGGCTCACAAGTTCACTGACACGCCTATGTGGATAACAGGCGTTGGCTTGGGAACAGACTCAATGCGGCCCGGGGATAGAACAGCAGATTTCGTGTATGAGAATTTTAAGGAGGAGGCAAAAATATATCCAGATTTTGTTGAACCGATAAAAACACCCTATCCAGACATGGCAAATTTTGCTTCTCTAAATATTGCTGCAAAGAGGGCGTATAAACAAGCAGGCATTACTAATCCGGTAAAAGAATTGGATGTAGCAGAAATCTTTGCCCCTTATGATGGTGTTGAGCTCGTGCTGTATGAGGATCTGGGATTCTGTTCAAGAGGTGAAGGGAAAACTTTGATTAGGGAAGGGGTGGTTGAATTTGATGGTGAGCTTCCTGTAATGCTTAGTGGAGGGTTAACTTCACAGGGGCATCCTGTTGGTGCCACCAGCCTCTACCAAATACTCTTTCTGTATTATGAGCTGGCTGGTAAAATGAAAGAGAAATACGGCCCTGATGCCTTACAGGTACCAGATGCAAGAAAGGCACTTATTACAGGGCATGGTGGAACAGGCTGTCAGGGCGCGGTAATGATTTTTGAGGCTGAGTAGGGGGGGAAATGAAATGGTAATAAAAAGAGAAAAAACCGAGAAAAAATATATGCATTATCCAACAGTTGAAGATAAGTCAACAGAGGCACATAAAGAATGGGAGCCATGGGTTCATAAAGGGTTATGGGCAATTAAAGGATACCAGGTTGTAAGAGGGCCAAGTGGTGGAGGAACGGTTGAAGAAGCTCTAAAGAGAAAGCCCAAGGATTTCATGGTAATTGATAGGGCTAGCGCAGCATTATATTCACATTCTTATGGACTGGTTTCACCTTTCTTCAGGGGGTTGTTGGATGGAAAACTTAAGGGGACAAAGTGCCCGAAATGTGGAACAGTATACTGTCCTCCTAGAGCACACTGTTGGAATCCGAAATGCGCTGTGGCTGAAACTGAATGGTTAGACCTGCCTTTGAAAGGTGTTATTCATACATTTACTATACAGTGCCTCGCAGCATCTCCTTTTGCAAATATGCTGCCGTTCTCAATGGGATATGTCAAGGTTGAGGGTGCTGATACAACTTTACCTATGTTTCTGCACATAGACCCAAAAGAGATTTTCATTGGTCAAAAAGTGGAAATTAAGTTCGCGCCTAAAGAAAAACGAAAAGGAGAATTGATGGATTTATATGCTGTGGCGGTTCCAAGTCAGAAGGTTCCTGAATGGTCCTGTCTTCATAAGAATCCAAGGGATATGGAAATGCTGCAGGAGTCTATGAAAAAAACTTTGGAGTGGGTGAAGAAAAGATACGGTATAGACAACAGCCCAGAAGTAAGGGGATGGTAGCCAAATTATTTACCGCCTTTCAACTCGTTTATTTTTTGTGTGAGCACAGGCACGACCTTGAATAGGTCCCCAACAATACCATAATGAGCCACCTCAAATATGGGTGCATTGGCATCCTTATTTATCGCAATTATGAGTTCAGAGTCTTTCATGCCCATAACATGCTGGAATGCGCCGCTTATACCTATTCCAATGTAAATCTTTGGTTTAACTGTTTTTCCAGAGCTGCCAACCTGCCTGTCCGGAGGCAGGATTTGTTTATCAATCACAGGTCTGGAGCCAGCGATAGCACTGTTTAATGAGGATGAGAACTTCTCTATTATGGAGAGATTTTCTTTTTCTTTTATCCCTCTACCTATAGCAACAACGATTTCTGATTTGGTGATATCAACACCTGTTATCTCCGGTTCTATGTAATCAATAAATTTTTTGTAATCAACCTTTTCCACAGGCATATCAAGTTTTATTATTTCACCAGGTTTATCCATTTGCCCTGGTATTTGAAACGAAGCCGGTCTTACCATGACAATATATTCCTGTGCATCTGTAAATCCAATGCTGGTGTTTATCTTCCCTGTGTACATCTGCCGCATAACCCTGAGCTTACTGTTTTCAAATTTCAGCCCCACACAATCCGCAGCCAGAGGCAGGCCGGTTGATACCGAAAGGTTTGGTGCTAAATCAATGCCTGTGGGTGTGTGACCAATGAGTGTTAACACAGGTTTTCTTTCTGATATTATTTTGGTTAAAATACCCTGATAAACCTCAGAATTAAAATCTTTGAAGAGCTCATCTTTGTGTAATAACACTGTATCCGCATATGGAGATAATTTGTTTGCAAGGGCTTCATCATGGGTTAGAATCAAAACCATGAGTTTAGCGCCAACAACGCCTGCAAGCTCTCTGCCTATCCCAAGCATTTCAAATGTCACATCCTTGATCACGCCTCTGCTGTGCTCTGCAAGAACCAGAATTTCACTCATGCTAATGCACCCTTATCTTTTAAAATCCCAGCAAGTTTTGCTGCAGATTCATCCACAGTACCAGTGATAATCTCAGCGCCTTCCCCTTTTGGAGGGATAGACATGTTTTCAATCCATGTTTTTAGTTTTAACTCATCCGAGGATAAACCTAAATCTTCCGGGGTTACTATTTTTATTTCCTTGTCCCTTGCCCTTCGTATGCCTATCATTGAGGCATATCGTGGCTCATTTATGCCTGACTGGATTGTGAGCACCGCAGGCAGGGCAATATTAACAATTTCTTTCAAACCGCCTTCAAGCTCCCTGTGCACTTCAGTAATATTGTTTTTAAGTTCAGCATGTGTGACAATAGAGGCATGCGGAATACCTAAAAGTTCTGCGAGCATGCCGCCCACCTGCGCGGAAGAATAATCCGAGCTCTGCACACCTGTTAATATGAGGTCGGGTTTATATTTATTCTTTATCACAGCTGCAATAAGTTTTGCTGTTAAATAACCATCAAGCTCATTCTTGTATGTGATTCGCACAGCCTCATCAGCACCCTTTGCCAGGCATATCCTAAGCATCTCATCAGCTATTTCAGAGCCGACTGTTACAACAGCAACTTTGCCGGAGTATTTTTCTTTTATCAGCAAAGCTTCCTCAAGCGCATAATTATCCAATTCATTGATATCCAAGGGTATTGATTCCAGGTTTATGCTTTTCCCATCAGGATTTATCTTAATATCCACTTCTGTAAGATCAGGCACCTGTTTCGCGCACACTATTATTTCCATAACACCTAATTAGGTTATGAATAAATATATTTTTTGATATTCCTGCTATATTGCGCGGTGATAGAAAAAACCGAGGGGCTGAAGGCGACCAAAACGAGGATTCAATGTGCACCACCCAGCTCATCAAACGATAGTTTTATATATTGAATGACTAACGAAGTTTCAAGGTGTAGTTGCAACCCCTTTAAAACTCTTTTCAACAATTTGCTTTGTGGCATGATTCCAAAAAAAGCATATAGCCCCCGCTAATAAACAACTGAAATCTTTTTTATAACTCTTTTAATTGCTGATATGCCCAGAACTTTAATCTTGTCTCATGATACATATTCCGGGTTTTATGACTCTGTACACCTTCACCAAATATTCTTTTTACAGCAGAAAAGACACCTTCACTTGCAGGCCATCTCATCCCATACCCTTTTTGTTCAGCCCAGTTTTTATAGCCCAGATTTTGATAGAGTCGTACTTCTCTTGCCCGTGGACCAAAACCCTTACCAGAAGCGTTTTCTCTTATTTTGATTGCAGGTTCTATTCCCGCTTGGTTGCATAAATCAAATGTGTTTTCACAATCATGGTACCCGTCCAGAAGAACCTTGTCGAGATTCTTCTTATTCCTCCTTATCATTCCTCTACTTGCAGCTCTTTCATCCAAGTCTTCATTACCAATGCGAATATCAACGATGTTACCATCGGTATCCCCCATAATTACTACCTTAATCCAACCTCTTCTCACTTTCCATTTCTGACGTATCCATTCTCCTCTGTTACTCACCTTCATCCCTGATCCATCACAAGCAACAACAAGATCATTTGATTTCGCCATAAACGATAAAGAGAGTTTCTTTATCCGTCTTCGGATTTGACTGAAACTAATAACTGGGAACGGACCCAGTCTTTTAGAGAATGCTCGCATAATACCTTGTAAAGCCCTGTAATCAAAACCTTTACCTCTAAATACACCCAGAAATTCTATCATAGAATTTGGGTAAGTATACGGCTGCCCTACTTTTCTATGATTAAGCTCTTTGATTTCATCAAGCCAGTTATCCAGGAATCTTGGATTGATGATGTAGTATTCTCCTCTCTTAATAAGGTGTTCATTGTATGTTTTCCAGTCTCTCTTATCCTCAAAATTTTTTTTACCCCATCTTTCTCTTTGTGCCATAACACAAAGAAAAGGTTTAAATATGTTTAAACCTTTCTATTTTTTATGGTGAGAAAGATAACTATAACCAAAAAGAGGGTTCTTATGGAGGATGAAATTGAGGCGGTTGGTGAAGGGGTTGTTAAAAGAATAGGGAATGGGGCAATGATCCTGTCTTCCAAGAAACATATCGGGAAAAAAGTGTATATTTTAGTGAGAAAATAAACTAATCATGCCACACAGCACAACAATTTCAAACTCCTCATCTGTGCCAAACAGCTTAGATTTGCACAACTACAAGAGCACAGCATCGCTGTTTATATCTGCACCAGTGAATTAACCTTTGTCCTCACAGGCCGCATCCATCAAACACTAATACGATATTTGTACGGTTTTCTGCTCCTGTCCACAGTGATTTTTCCATTCTTTTCAAGATCTTTGATTATTTCTTTTGTGAAGTTGTACGATATGCCGAGCGCAGTGGCGATTTGTTTGGCCGTATTTTCTTCTTTTTTGATTTTGTCTATTATGAGGTATTTGGCTGTTTCTTTTTCACCAGTTCTGATCAGTTTTTTCTTCCATGGAATTGTTATTTTGTATTTTGCTTCTATTTCCTCAATTTTTGTTACCAGGAATGTTTCCCATATCCTCCCGGTTTTTATCCTCTGATTCCTGCATTCCTCCACCACAATGTTTTCGTTTATACCTTTTCTGAGCAGTGTAAGCATGTCCTCCATGTCTTTGTCCCTTTCAGTGACTGATTTAAATAGGAAAACATCCTCCACTGTCAGCAGGTAGAGCTGAAGTTTTCCAAACCTGCTATATTTTTCAGCCCTGTCCATCATAGCGTCAGAGAGCTCCAGAGCATTGCAGACCCTTTTTAGAAATATGTCAAACTGAAAATATTCCTTATCCCTGAGAATTGCTTCCACCCAAAGCTTATCATATTCCTTAGTAAGAGATGATGGTTCATAGTACCCCATTGCTTTCAGGGTCTTTACAAAAACATTAACAGCCCCCTGATTGGTTAATATTATATCTACGTCCTTGGTCACGTCCTTCCTGCCTTTTAACCCCATTGCACCTCCACCAATCATGTACACCTTTACTGGTTCCGGCAGTTTTTTTCCGATGCCCCGCAGTCTTTTTATAATCTCCTCTTTGCCAAAGTATTTCCTTTTCATAATTTTTTACTCAACCCCATATTGTGCGCATAGTATTTTGAATTCTTTTTGTGATGGGAATGGTTTTTTTGTTTTTTTCCCACTTAGATAGTTGGTCATGTCTTTTATGATGTTTTCAATTTTGTACTCTTTTCCTTTTTCAAGAAGGTATCCTTTTTTATAGCCTGTTTTTTTAAGCAGCAGTAAGGCATATGATAGGTAGCGGATGCTGTTTTTATCCAGGAGTATTGTGTGTATTGCGATGTCCTCGTTCCTCAGTGTTTTTGCCCATGGCGCATAATAGTAGTACGAGAACTCTGATATTATGTCTATACCATGGGTTGAGAGTGCTGTTACTGCTGTTGGTATGGCGTTTTTTACTTTTTCTTTTACTGGTGTTTTAAAAATGATTTCTCTTCCCTGCTCCCAGAGCATTGTGCCTTTGGATGCTACCGCTGGCAGTGTTTTTCTGTTGATGTAATCCGCGTATTCCTGGAGGAATGATAAAAGTATGGCGGCTGATGGTGATACCTGCGCCTGCTTATTATTTTTTGAGCGTATTATGCCAAATTTTTTGAGTTCACCCAAGTATTTTCTTGCGGTGTCTGCTGACAGTTTTGTTTCCGCAGCAATCCTTGCAGGGTCTTTGGGTGTGTGGTTTATGGAGAAAAGGATGTTTATTTTTGAGTCCGTGATTATATTTTCAACCTTGAGCTCCGAGGTCAGGAGCTGCCTGAGAAGCGCGCAGTGCTTGTTTTCTGAGAAAAAGATTTTTTTCTGCATTCCCTCTCTTTTCTTTACAAGGAATCCTTTCTCAGCAAGTTCTGATGTTAGTTCTGATGTTCTGGTGATGCTCAGACCAGTTGCACCCTGTATCTTGCTTATAGTATCATGTCCCTGGGTTACAGCCCTTAGTATTAGTATTTCACTTTTACTTATTTCATACATCAATTGGGATTAATATCGAAAAACTATATAAATGTTTCGGAATGAGTTCCAGGATGTCGGGATGTGGTTTTCGTGGTAACTGTAAAACACATAATAGTTTCACTGTTTTGCATAGTTTCACCGTACGGTGAAACAATGTATATCTATAAAAATTTCGCATAATTCCCATACCGTGCATCCCTGTTTTTCTGAGCGGACTGGAGCAGAGAGGGGCTGAAGGCGACCAAAACAGGGTTCAAGGTGTGGTTGCAGGGTTGATAGCGTAGACTACCCTTTTTCTTCTCAGCAGATACACTCCTTTTTAAGATTTTTATTAAGACCCAAAACATGATTATGCAAAGACACAGCAAGTGAAACCATGCCCTCAGCAGCATCCTTTGTCGGCAGACCACGCCTGTAATACACATTTGATCTGTTCAAATTCCACAAACTAATCAGCATCTCCCCTGTTTCCTTTGTGTATATTCCCGTGGTTGCTCCAAACTCAAACATTTTTTCATGGCTGATAAAATCATCATCACTGATCACTTTTGTTTCCAGCAGATACGCCTCCACTGTTCTTTCCATTGCAACAAAACAGGATTCTATAGCTGTGGTGTAATACTGCTGTGTGCCTACCCTGGTTTTTTCATCTATCAGGTTTTTTGCAAGACCTATAAGCCTGCATGCCTTTTTTATCTGAAGCTGATGTGATTCCAACCACTCAGCATACAATCCTGGTTCAACAACATCCTTCTTTGAGCTCGCACCAACAAACGCTTCACTGCAATCATCTATGAGCTTCTGCAATCTTTTATCACTTATCATATTTTAACACCTTCCATGAATTTCTCAAATTTTTTATCAGAGTAAAGTGTTATTCCCTGTTTGAGTATTTCTGCCATCTGCCCTGGTTTGTTTTTTATGATTTTTGATAATGTGCTGATGGATTCCGCCATAGGCTTGATTGAGTACCTTTCCCTCCCCGGTTCTTTCCCTAAATATTTTTTTGCAATGTTCAGGGCTGTTCTCTCTGTTTTCAACGGTTTGTCTGAGGCTATGAATATGTCTATGTCGCTCGCCCTGTCCGCTACACCCATGGCGACACTACCAAACAATATTACTGCATGAAGGTTGTCTTTTTTTGTTTTGCTTTTCAACTCCTGAACATATTCTTTTACAACCATTCTGTATTCATCCTGCGGTATGAGCAGGGTGGCATCCTCCGGTTTTTCAATCAAATCCCTGTTGATCGAAATAAGTCTTTTTCTCCCTATGCGTGTTGTTTTTATCATCTTTGCTTTTTCTAATGTGTCAACGAGCTTGGTTAGTGAATCCCTGCTTTTAATATTCAGTTTATCTATGAGCTCGGTTACCGTGAATCTTTGATACGGTGCCCTGCTGAGTAATAGTAAGAGGCTGCGTGCGTCCTTCCATTTGAATACATCATCCATGTTTGTGTTCTGCAATGGTACTCTCATCATATTTACCGTCTCACGGTATAATTACCTTATTACGGTATAAAGTTTTTGGTTGCCGGTATTCCTTTGTTTTGCGTTGTTTCAGGCGACCGGGGAAAGACACCAACTTGATAGTAAATAATCTTAGCAGCTAATAGCTTCCCAAGGGGCTGAAGGCGACCAAAACGAGGATTCAATGTGCGGTTACACGGTTGATAGGGCAGGATTGGGGTTTCTGGGACAGAAAGATTGCTAACCCCATCACTAACTCATCAAACGGCGTTGTCCGAAAAGGTAAAGAGGGAGTAATCCCATTTCCTAGATAAGATGGGAAAGAAACCTATTGTCCTAATTTAGATACCTTAATATAGTTTTATCGCCATATAACCTCTCGGTGATAAAAAGATGGCTCGTCCGAGAGGAATAGTTAAAGTAACATGCCCAAACCCCAGATGTGGATACTATCATAAAGAGAAAGGAAAAAACATCATTAACCCTTTAGGCAAGAAATCCCAGACCTTTTAGGGCTG
>JASEEW010000162.1 GCA_030019485.1 Thermoplasmatales archaeon
TTAGTAGATGGAGTTACCTTTCTATGAATAGTGTGCGGTCTCCTGGATTTATCTTTGAAGCTTTCACGCCCCTCTGTGATGTGCACGCTTTGTTCACCGCCAATACAGTCCAATGACTCATATTAAACATTTCTGCAATCTCTTTAACTCTTTTCCCGGATTTACGAGCTCTAACTATAAGTCTTCTAATTTCAGGTGTTGCTCCCATCCCAAAACACCAATAGTAGAAAGGGTTATAAAATCATAAAATGTTGCAAATGTTGGTTTACTTTACATGGTAAAAACCTTTATAATCCCTTAATTCATTCACTCATTCCCGTATAGGGTGATAATATGACAAAAAACATGTACAACTATATCCAAGAGGCATGGAAAAAACCTGATGAAACCTATGTCAGGAAACTGAACTGGGAGAGAATGATAAATTGGAGAAGGGAGAAAACAGTTACAAGGGTTGAGTTTCCGACAAGGATGGACAGGGCAAGAAATCTTGGTTACAGGGCAAAGCAGGGTTTTGTTGTTGCCAGAGTGAAGGTAAGAAGAGGGAGTCTAAGAAAAAAAAGGTTTGACGGCGGAAGGGTTCCTTCAAAGATGGGTGTGGAAAAAATCACGATGGCAAAGAGCATCCAGAGGATTGCTGAGGAAAGAGCAGCGAAGCATTATCCAAACCTTGAGGTTTTGAATTCTTACTGGGTTGGTGAGGATGGAAAGCACAAATATTATGAGGTAATACTTGTTGACCCATTTCATCCTGTAATAATGAATGATTCTAAAATAAATTGGATTTGCTCCAGCAAGCATAAAGGAAGGGTTTATCGTGGTTTAACATCCTCTGGTAAAAAGGGAAGAGGACTTTTGTATAAAGGAAAGGGCGCTGAAAAGGTAAGGCCGTCCAAAAGGGCGCGCAGGGAACATGGAAAACAAAAATAAATCTGGTGATGAAGGGGCAGATAAGGGATGGGTGATAAAGTCTCTGGAGAATGCCGGCATCCTCAAGCTCAGGGGAAGCAGTGAGACAAAGGAGGGGGGAACAGAATCCTTTTTTGCTGAGGTTATGCTCACAGACAGGTTTACCTCATGTCTCGCGATGAATCTCACCAACCTGTGCACGATACATAAATCCATTGACAGATATGAGGAGGTTGTTGCAGGTACTGTCAGGGAGATGCTGAACACAAATGATGATATTTCACGCCATGTCAGCCTTGTTCTCACAGTTTTAAAAGCAAATCGTATCACAAAGGAGAAGCTGGAGGCAAAACTGATGCAGGGAGGGTTTTTGGCGGCAAAGTAATCCCACTTATAACACAATTTATTTACTGGCACACCTATTCCTATTTTATGAGGATTGACCCTTGGGCTTCAACTCAGTATAAGGATTACAGCATGCTTAGGGAGCAGTTCGGAATCCAAGAGTTCAAGTTCGATATGCCTGACCCCCATAAACTTTTCAGAAGAGGCATTATTTTTGGGCACAGGGGGTTTGATTCTGTTTACAGTGCAATTAAGGAGAAAAAAAAATTTGCTGTTTTAACAGGTCTTGTACCAAGTGGTCCTATGCATCTCGGGCATAAAATGACAATGGACCAGGTAATATATTATCAGTCACTGGGGGCTGATGTTTTCATCACGGTTGCAGATATTGAGGCGTTTGGTGTTAGAGGAATAGGGTTTGAGAAAGCGAAAGAAATAGCAATAAATGATTATGTGGCAAACTATATTGCGCTCGGTCTTAAAAAATCTCAAATCTATTTCCAGTCAAAAAGGAAAAATGTAACTGACCTGGCATACAAACTTGGGAGGAAAACAAACCTTTCAGAGATGAGAGCAATCTATGGTTTTAATGACAGTACAAACATGACGCATGTTTTTGCACCCCTGGTTCAGGTTGGCGACATACTGCATGTGCAGATGGATGAATACGGCGGTCCCAGGCCAACAGTTGTTCCTGTTGGTGTTGACCAGGACCCACACATAAGATTCAGCAGGGATATTGCTGCCGCACACAGGCTTTTCAATGTTACAGAAACAAAGGATAAAAAAATTGGTGTTTTTGTGAAAACAGATGAAAATGTTGATAAACTTCTGAATGAGGCTGAAAAAAAGGTTAGGAATATGGGTTATGCTGATTTGAAGAAAATACCAAAATACAAGGCACTGTACATGTTGGGTGCATCAGTCTCAGATATACAAAAGATTGATGAATCATTAATATCTGTTGAGAAAAAATTTGGCGGGCATGCTTTTTGCTCACCAGCAGCAACATACCAGCGGCTTATGACAGGTTTAACAGGTGGTAAGATGTCATCATCAGAGCCAGGGAGCGCAATATTTTTATCAGATGCTCCTAGGGATGCTAAAAAAAAGATTAAAAACAGCAAGACAGGAGGTGCGGTATCCTTGGAGGAGCAGAAAAAACATGGCGGGAAGCCGGAGGAATGCACGGTATATGAATTGCTGCTTTATCATCTTGTCGAAAATGACAACGAGTTGGAGGAAATATATAATAACTGCAGGTCCGGGGAGAGAATGTGCGGCAGATGCAAAGATTTTGCCTCGCAACTTGTTGAAGAATTTCTAAAAAACCTTAAAGAAAAAAGTGAAAGCGCGAAAGATACACTCAATGATTATGTGGTGGACGAATGAAACTCCATGTTGGGAAACTCAAAAACAGGATTGTGTTTTTCAGCCTTGCATTATTCACGGTTTTCACCACTGGTGTTGCAGGCTACTGCTTTATCAAAACAACTTATGAGGGTGACAGCATCTCAATAATTGATGGAATATACTGGACAGTTGTGACAATGACCACGTTGGGCTCCTACCCTCTGGGTGTTGAGCTGACAAGTCCGGCAGGGAAAATATTTACAGGAGCAATTGTGAGCATGGGCATCACCATTGTTTTCATTGGCCTGCCCCTGACAGTTGCGCCATGGCTTGAGGAAAGAATGAAAAGGGCCATCCTGCCTGAGAAAATACCAGTACCTGATGAAAACCATGTTGTTGTCTGCGGGTATTCTGATACAGGGAAGGAGGTTGTTGAAACCCTCAGAATGCATAACTTCAGGTACGTGATTGTGGAAAACGCCGAGTTACTGCCAAAAGGGTTACCAGGTATGCCTTTTGCATCTGGCGACCCGGCATCTGAGGAAACACTGAAG
>JASEEW010000163.1 GCA_030019485.1 Thermoplasmatales archaeon
CTTTTTTCTTTTCTGTCATTCTTCCCACCCCATGTAGGAAATGGGATTACTCCCTCTTTACCTTTTCGGACAACGCCCAGGTGACACAAACATTATTATTAATGGTGCACCAATAACCAGCAAAATAATGAATCTGAAGGTTGGATGGAACTCCGTAGGATGGTTCAATAAGACAGGTACAGATGCTCAGACACTGATGAATGATATAGGTTCAAACTGCACAGCGATAGCGGTATGGAATGCTACAACACAAAAATTTGATGTTTATCAATCTGGCGGAACCAATTTTGCAATAAAATATGGTGATGGTGTGCTGGTATATATGGAAGGTGAGGAAATCTGGACAAATGGGTAACGAAAAAACCTTTTTAATACAAACCTATTCATAACCATGGGCGTAGACCTAAAAGACATCGTTCTAAAAGAAAACAGGAAACTGGGCGATTTTCAGGGAAGAACAATAGCGATAGATGCATACAATGCATTGTACCAGTTTATTTCAATTATTAGGCAACCTGACGGAACGCCACTCACAGATTCAAACGGCGGTGTTACATCGCATCTTGCAGGGCTACTTTACAGGACAGCAAATCTTGTGGAGGCAGGCATAAAACCAGTATATGTTTTTGATGGGGAGCCATCTCCTTTGAAAATGACAACAGTTGAAGGCAGAAGCGCTGTGAGAACCAGGGCTGCTGAGGAATGGAAAAAGGCGCTTGAGGAAGGGGATATTGAGAAGGCGAGAACAAAAGCCATGGAATCATCAAGACTGACAGCAGACATGGTTGATGAGGCAAAACAGCTTCTGAATGCGCTCGGCATTCCTTTTATTCAGGCGCCTTCTGAGGGGGAGGCGCAGGCATCCTGCATGGCAAAAAAAGGTGATGTTTACGGGGTTGGGAGCCAGGATTTTGATGTTCTGCTTTTCAACGCACCTGTTTTAATCAGAAATCTCACAATCACAGGGAAAAGGAAAATGCCTGGAAGGAAGGCCTATGTTGATGTTGAGCCTGAGGAGATAAGAACAGAGAATGTGCTGAAACATCTCGGTGTTACAGTCGAGCAGCTTGTGGACATGGGCATTCTTGTTGGAACAGACTTCAACGAAGGGATAAAGGGGATTGGACCTAAAAAGGCATTGAAACTCATAAAGGAGCATAAAAACCTTGAGAGTGTTCTGAGAAACATTGGTGGGGAAATAAGGGATTATGAGGAGGTAAGAAAAATATTTTTAGAGCCGAGGGTTACAAACGATTACAGGATTGAATGGGGGAATGCTGATGAAAATGCTGTTAAAGAATTTTTATGCATCCTGCACGATTTTTCGGAGAACAGGGTGGAAAATGCATTGAAAAAGTTTCAGGCTGGAAAAGAAAACAGAACACAGAAAAGCCTTGAGGAATGGTTTTAAATATTGTGAATATAATTACAATCATATGAAACACAAACTTCTATCTCTCTATGTATTAATCCTGATTATGTGCAGTGGTTTCTGTGATGTCAGCGCGAATGATAAAGAAGCTACGGTTAAATCAGGTGAATATGTGATAACATTTCAGGAGTTTGCAGATGACTATGAAAAGGACCATTTCATTACCTATAATGATGGTGATGTTGTATACATTAGGGATATCATCTCAGATAAAAATACAAGTATTTCAAGATACGATGTGTATGTAAAGTTTGAAAGTAATGAAACATGGGCATTCTATAGTAATATAATGCTTGGGGTATGGGAAGGTTTTGAAATTGGTCATGAGGTTGTTATAACATTACATGTGGTAGAGAAGGATGGGAAAGAATACTGTGAAGAAATAGAGCCTACCACGATGGATGACACACCACCATATCGTATTACCAATAGGGGCGCTGTCTCTCACGCTCCTCCAGTCGTTACCATTATCTCACCAAATGGGGATGAGGACTGGAGCGGAAACAGCAATCATACAATCATATACAATGCTTCAGGAGGAGCAGCACCATATACTGTTAAACTTTACTACACAACGGATAACGGCGCATCATTCACATTCGTTGATTATCACAATCAAACAATGAAAGGAACATACTCATATCCTTGGACAACACCATTGATTACAAATGAAACAGTAAAAATAATGGTGAATGTGACAGATAACGCCTCAGAAACAGGTTTTGATACAAGTGAAAACTTCACAATAGACTCCACCCCGCCAGAGATAACAGGTACGTCGCCAGCAAATAACTCATCCGCGCCGTTGGGCAGTGCCATCATGATCATGTTTGATGAACCAGTGGACAATGCATCAGTAGAATCGGCATTCTCAATAACGCCGCATGTAAATGGGTGGCGCTGGGAATGGATAAGCGAAAACAACGTGATGGGTATCCATGATGAGGCTTTTGAGCACAATAAGCATTACATCTGCACAGTAAACACATCTGCAAAGGATGATTCTGACCCTGGAAATAGTATGGTTTCTAATTATTCCTGGTCATTCACAGCCCAGCCAGGCATTGGTGATTTTAATGTCACAGTTGATTATCCAAAAGATGTTGAGATAAACAAGGAATACCAGGTCGTTGTTAAAATCAAAAACTCAGAATATGCTGAGAACAGGAGCGGTTTTCTCCTCATCACATTTTACAAGAAAAGTGAAAATGGGACATTTACCCAGATTGGTGAAGCACAGCTTGTTGGCGGTATGCTCTCAGGTGAGAATGCAACAGTTTATTCCCCTATTTTCAGCTTTGAGGAAACTGGAAACAATTATGTAAAAATTAATGTTACGTCAACAAACCCTTTGGATAGGTTTGGGAATGAAACCCAGTACTATGAGGCAACATATACTGTGAATGTTTATCCTGCACCTGCTGGAGATGAAGAAAAACCAATTCCATGGGAGCAGCTGGAAAACATTCGCATGCTTGTAATAGTAATCATGGTTTTTTTAATAATAATTTTCGGATACCTTCTGCATCTGCACAGGCTTCATAAGCAGAAAAAACTCTAAAAAATGGTAATTGTTTAGCTTTTTGAAGTTTTTACCGAAAAATCCATCTGCTAGAAACGCGATATCTCCTCATTATGATTAAAAGG
>JASEEW010000164.1 GCA_030019485.1 Thermoplasmatales archaeon
TGTTTTAGCTCTTCCTTTAGCGGTTCTACGTTGGTAAAAGAGAACTTTTTACGCTTTTTTCTAATTTCAGAGTGGATTGTAGAAGCAAGATAATCCCCAAAGATAAATCCATCATTTAAAAATATCTCAAAGGTTCTTTGTTTTTGTTTGTACTGCCAACTGGATTCGATTGCTGAGCTCATGGTCGGATAGTGCATCAACAAAAATGAGGAAAACTCAATCCCATTTTTTTTAACAAGGTTGCAACAAATTTTTTTAGGTTTTCCTATCATGCTAAGAATTATATCTATATCATGTGTTGCCAGCTGATAAAGTACGCCTGTCTCCCTTCTCCTTTTCGGTTTTTGACCCACTCTTCTTGAAATTGTAGATATTATTTCTTTGGTACTAACCTCGGATCTAAAAATCTGAAAAATTTTTTTTGTTACAGGATTGTATCTCTCAGTATGACCAACAACCACAATACTATTTTTCCGATCCCTTAAACTGGCCAGTCTTTTTGCTTCATTTACAGAATAGGTTACTGGCTTCTCTATCAAAACATACTTACCAGCTTTTAAAGCTTCAGATGCGATCTCAAAATGTGTTTTTGTAGGTGTACAAATACTCAAGGCATCAATGTTTTCATCATCTAAAATTTTATAATAATTATCAACATAATTCGCACCAAATTTTTCTGCCAACACCCTACCTTTTACTTTATCGACATCACAAACTGAACATAACCTTATACCATCAATTTCAGAGTATATCCTTGCATGGAGACTACCCATATATCCACTACCTATCACAGCAACATTTGTTTTTTCCTTCACTTTTTCCTCCAAGAATTATACCATTGAATGTATTCCGTCAACCCATCTTTTAGGGATACCTGCGGTTTATATCCCAAACATTTTCTTGCCTTACTAATATCTGCCACATTACTCACGCTTTCTTTTTCTGATGGTATATAAATGATCTCTGAATCGCTGTGTGTGAAGTTGATCACAGTATCTGCTAGTTTGTTAATGCTTGTGGCTATTCCCGTACCTATATTAAAAACCTCACCAGCAGTATCCTTTTTTGTTGATAGTAACATTGCATGGATCACATCCTTTACATTTACAAAATCTTTTGTCTGATTGCCATCACCAACAATTGTTATTGGTTTTCCTCTAAGTGCTTTATCAACGAACAACGGTATCACCCCGCTTAGTGTGTGCTTTTTTGGGAACCTCCAAGGGCCGTAGACACTGAAAGCCCGAAGTACAGTAGTGTCCAGACCATAGGTTGCATGGAAAACATTTGTCATGATTTCACCGGCAAGTTTGCTCCCCCCATAAACTGTTTTTGGGTTAAGAGGGTGTTTCTCATCCACAGGTCTGTATACTGGGTCACCATAAACCCTTGCGCTGGAAAGGTAAATAAATTTCCTGATATTGATATCTACAGCAGTTTTTAGAGTATTCATAGTACCCATAGCGGTAGTGTTAAAGCTGAACAATGGTTTTTTTGTCGATTCCGTTACATTTGCATGGGCTGCAAGATGGATTACTATCTCGCTATTTCTCATTCCTTTTTTTACATCATTTAAATTCTGGATATTTCCTTTGATAATTTTTATTTTATCATTATTGAGCCATTTTTCATTTCTCCTGCATCTTGTCAACACCCTAATCTGTTTAACATTTCCATCCAAAAAGGCATTTACTGTGTTTCTTCCTATAAAGCCTGTAGCTCCTGTTACAAAAATAGTTTTTCCTTCTAACTCCACAGCTTCACCGCCTGCCTTTGCCAATGCAATAATAAATTATACCATCCAAATTTTTTCCCTTGAAAATATTTCTGCAGTCAACTATGAGGGGTGTTCTCATTAGTTTAACAATCTCTTGTGAATCAATTTTCCTGAACTGCGAATGGTCTGTAATAAAAACAGCACAGTCTACATCATTCACAGTGGCCTGAAGGTTTTTTTCCGAAACAAATCTTCCACATCTTGTATCTATCAATTTTGAATAAGGGTCATAAACCTTCACACTCAAATCCATATTAACGAGTTCCTCTATTATCTTTGCTGATGGTGATTCTCGTATGTCATCAATATCTCCTTTATATGCCAAACCAAGAACAGCAACCCTTGAGCCTGATATCTTTCTGCCTGCCTCCTTTAATCCATCTATTATTAGGTTTACTGTGTGCATCTTCATAAAGTTGTTGATTTCAGTACTCATCTCAATAAATCGTGGTATGAAACCATACTTCTTAGCCTTATAGGATAAATAAAGGGGGTCTAACGGAATGCAATGTCCACCTACCCCTGGTCCAGGGTAGTGAGGCATGAATGCGAATGGTTTTGTTGAAGCAGCATCTATTACATCCCATGTATCTATTCCCATCTTTTCAAAGATTAATGCCATTTCATTTACCAATGCTATGTTTACCTCTCTAAAAATATTCTCCATCATCTTTGTTGCTTCTGCACTTTTACAATCTTTAACCTTGACAACCCTATCAAAAACCTTGCTGTACAACTTTTCTGTGATATCTGTACATTCATTATTTATACCACCAACAATGGTTGGAATATCTTTTATACTTCCCATTTCTATTCCTGGATTTATCCTTTCTGGTGAATATGCAACCCCAAAATCCGTGCCCGCCTTCAAGCCTGTTTTCTCTAGGATTGGGATAGTAACCTCTTCCACTGTTCCTGGATATGTTGTGCTCGCTAAAATCACGAATTGCCCTTTTTTTAGAAATCTAGAAATGGTTTCAGATGCATTTTTTATATAACTTAAATCAGGATCATTATCACTGGTTAAAGGTGTTGGAACACATATTATGAAAAAATCACATTTTTCAAGTATTTTGTAATCATTTGTTGGAAAAAAAGTCTTGTTCAACCAGGCTTGTATATGTTCATCTTTAACATTGGTAATATAGGATTTTCCGTTTAACAGCGAATCTATCCTGCTCTTCGCAATATCATAACCAACGACACGGAATTTTTCTGCAAAAAGCATGGATAAAGGCAGCCCCACATACCCTAAGCCGATTATGCCAACTC
>JASEEW010000165.1 GCA_030019485.1 Thermoplasmatales archaeon
TGGGAAGGGCACGATTTCCAGATGTGCCATATGCTCAACAGTTAGGGCTATGACTCCACCCCAGAGCATTGTGTTCAGCCAGTTAACATGCCATTTCTTTGGCACCTTCTTTCTCAAAGCCGTTGTTATCACACCCAGTGTTCCTGGGACAAGGAAGCACGCCATTTTTCTTCACCTCTTTAGTGTTACTTTTTTTATTTTCGTATTACTGATAATGCTTTAGGTGCATATAACCTTTTTCATAGCAGGAAATGATTTTCCTTACTTATGAGTTTTACCTTTACAGCTTAAACCTTATACCTTACAACTTACAATTAGGTTTTACCCAAAACTATTTATCCTAACACACCTATCCGTAGCACGAAAAAAATAAAAGTAACACGATAATATGGAAGAGGGATAATATGAATGGAAACATAAGGAGAATAGGTGTTTGGGTAGCAATAGTTGTGTTGATTGGGGCAGCATTTGGTAGCGGGTATGTGCTGGCACATTATCTGAAAAGCCCTGAGGTTAAGGGGTTAGGGGAAGGTGAAACGATTGTCAGTTTCATCGATGGTGAGGGGAGAACCATTAAAATCACTGAAACACCACAAAGAATTGTGAGCATGGCGTCATCCTCAACAGAAATACTGTACGAGATTGGATGCTGGGATAAAATTGTTGGTGTGGACAAGTACTCTGATTATCCTTCTGATGCTGAAAACAAAACAAATGTCGGCTCATGTTACAGCCCAAGTTTGGAGATAATTATTGGTCTCAACCCTGACCTTGTGATAGCGTGGTGGTATGGCAGAAGCAGTATTGAGAGTCTTGAGGAGGAAACAACTGTGATGTACATTAACCCAGAATCAGTTGATGATGTGATGGACCTGATAAAACTCTATGGTTTAATCATGAATAAAACATCAGAATCAGACAGCCTTGTTGATGAAATGGAGAACAGGATTGATAATGTAACTGATTTGGTTGAAGGTTTAAATAAAACAGAAAGACCACTTGTTTATTATGAATTGTCAAAAAAGGGCAGGAGCACGGGCCAGGGTACATTTACGAATGAACTGATATTTATGGCAGGTGGAATTAATATTGCTGCTGATGAACCTTTAAGGTATCCTGATTTAACAGATGAGTACATAATAGCAAAAAACCCTGATGTGATTGTTGTTGTAAGCTATGGTGCAGCTGTTGACGAAATAAAAAATAGGGATGGATGGGAAAATATCAGTGCGGTGAAAAACAACAGGGTTTACTCAGTAGACACGCATTTAGTTACGTCAAGCCCGCGCCTTGTTGACGGGTTGGAGCAGTTTGCAAGATGGTTTCATCCCGGTTTGTTTGTGGAGTAATTATGTTCTACAAGGTTACATACAATATGGAGTTTAAGAGGGCGAATGTGCACAACAATGGATGCAACTTCAGATGCAGAGGATGTTCCTATAAACTGAAAAATGGGGGGCAGGAGATAAAACCTGTGGGTTTAGAGCAAATAAAAAAAACCCTTGGAAAATTGGATGTTGATAGGGTGCATTTTGTTGGTGGTGAGCCGACAACAAACCCTGAGCTGCCTGAACTGATAAGTTTTGTGAAAAACGATCTTGGGGTTTACGCCTGTCTTGGGCATACAAATGGCTCAAATATCGTGGATGTGGATGAGTCGAATGTTAGCATAAAATCCTATACAGACAAACTTCATGTTAATTATACGGGTGCATCCAATGCTAATGTTTTAAAAAATTTTGAGAAAGCATACAGCATGGGTATAAAGATGAAAGCAAGTACTGTTTTTATACCAGACCATATTGATAATGATGAGATAGAAAAAATTGCAAAATTTGTTGCAGGCATAGACGAAAGCATTCCATATCATATTGTTGGGTATGTTCCAGTACCAGGGACACCCTGGAGGAAGCCTGGATATGAAGACATGAAAAAGGCATCCAGAATTGCAAAACGGTATCTAAAGAATGTTACATTCTCCTGCCTGAGCAAAGAAGAATTTTTTAACTTGAGCAGCGACTCAAGATATAAGAGTGTGAGAGTAGCGTAAAAATGGAAAAAACATATTACAGAAAGAGGGTAAGATGGCTAACAATAATTATTGGGCTGTCTATTGCCCTGTTATTCACAATGCTTTTCGCATTGATGACTGGTGTCATGGGTCCAATAGGTAATGGGATACCAGGCATAGATAAGATATCATATAGGGCTGTGTTTGAAATCCTGCTCGGAAAAGGGAACTGGCCTGACACATACAAAACCATAATTTTGAAAATAAGACTACCGAGGATTATTCTTGCAGGTCTTGTCGGCTTAGCACTTGCGGTTGCAGGATGCGCAATGCAGGGTCTTTTCAGAAATCCTATGGCTTCACCCTATATTCTTGGGGCATCATCAGGCGCAGCATTTGGTGCATCACTCGGCATCGTCTTAGGACTTAGTATTTTTGGAATTTACACAATACAGCTCTCAGCATTTCTTTTTGCAGTTCTGGCTGTATTCGTTGTTTACAATATTGCAAGATGCAAAGGTGTAACACCTGTTGAAACTTTACTGCTTGCAGGTATTGCTGTTGGCTGCTTCTTCTCAGCACTGGTGTCATTCATGAAGTATATTTCAGGTGAGGAACTCAGGGCTATTGTTTTCTGGCTGATGGGTGGCTTCTGGTCAGCTACCTGGGACAAGGTTTACACTGTTTTCCCTATAACCATCATTGGCATCAGTGTCCTTCTCTTGTTTTCAAGGGACCTGAACATCATGCTTACAGGCGAGAGTACCGCCACGCATCTTGGTATAGATGTTGAAAATGTTAAGAGGATTATTCTGATTTTTTCAACATTAATTACTGCTGCTGCAGTATCTGTTTCAGGCATTATTGGTTTTGTTGGACTTATAATACCCCATATAATGAGAATCATTGTTGGACCCGACCATAGAATACTTTTACCATCCTCATGCATTACCGGTGCAATATTCCTTATTCTGGCAGACACCATGACCAGAAGTATTATAGAGTC
>JASEEW010000166.1 GCA_030019485.1 Thermoplasmatales archaeon
ATCATAAATATTTAAAAGTTCATTAAGAATAGCAAGTTTTTTATCTGAAGGCAGAAACTCTGATAACCTTTTCATGGATTCTTCAACCTTCATTTCCCCCCTCCTTATGCCACCGCCTTTCGTTTCACAGCCGTCTTTGCTTTCGCAGATGCAGAAACCCATCCGCACCATGGACAGGAATTGTTTAACAATTCCTCTACCTGTACCCTTTTACCGCACTGGGGACATGTTTCTTTTTCAACTGTTGCCTCCTTCCATGCTCCAGTATCAATGTTTGTCCCTGATGGAAACTCAAGACCATATTTTGCTGCTGTCTCAAAACTCGCCAGTGCAGCCCTGATTTTTATGCCAAGCAACTCAACACCGGAAACAGAAACAGTAATATCTGCATTGATAACAAGCCCCTTATCCAGTATTCTGTCTATTGCGCCTGCCAGACCAGTATCCTCATCTTTTTCAGGCTTTAATATCTCTACTCTTTCCATGTCTTTCCCTTTCCATACCTATACTTCCGCTCTGCTACGAATGTTTTCTTATCCTCTTTGTATTTTGGTCTGTAATTCCATCCGCACCATGGGCAGCCTTCTTCTTTTAATTCTTTTGTTCTTGATTCCTTGCCACAGAGCGGGCAGGGCTGCTTTGACAGTAAATCCTTCCATGCAGGCGTATCCATTCTTGTTCCCTCTGGGAACTCAAGACCTATTTTTCCTGCTGTTTTAAATGAACTCAATATAACAATTGCATTTATACCTAAAAGCTCAAAATCACTAAGGCAGGCTCTTGCATTCAAGTCTATGACAACACCTTTATCCAGGATTCTGTCAAGAATCTCTTTCAAGCCTTCCTGACTGCTGCCTGGTCTTAACACAACCATCCTTAGCCTCCCCTTTTCAGCATAGAACCTGGAAAACCTCATAATCTTTGCATTTTCCTGTTCTTTTATTATGCTCCCCTTTTCAGCATAGGACCTGGAAAACCTTAAACCCCTTTAGTCATCCTTGCATTGAATCTTGCAGCCCTGTACTCCCATTTACCAGTCCATTTTGCGCCTTTGCTGTCCCATTTAGCTGATTTTCTATTCCATCTGTTATGCTCTCTGTTTATTTTTGACTGCTTTCTCAAATCAAATTTTTTGCCGGATGCGCCGCTTTTCATGTCCATTTTTCTGTTCCACAGTGCAATCTTTTTTGCAAGATAACTTTTATCACCGGATTTTCTTTTTGCTCTAATCGCATCCCTCATTTTTCTTACTTTTTTTATCCACTCATATTTTTCTTGATCCATTTACATCCACCTCTTAATCAAGATATTTTCTCGCCCTTGTCTCCCATTTCGCTCTTCTTCTATCCCACTTACTGTACCAGTTTGATTGTTTTGATATTTTCTGGGCTTCACGTAAATCTATTCCTGTTACCGCTTCCCCTCTCATTCTTGCAAGTTCTGCCCTTTCTCTTTCAAGTCTTTTTTGTGCAATAATCCTTTTATTCTGGTTAGTAATCCTTTTCAATTCCTCATTTCTTCTTCTTGTCCTGTCACCAAAATATCCTTGTTTCTCAATCCTCTTTCTCTGTGCTTCAAGCCTTTCCTGTTGTTTGAACATTCTTTCCGTCTCAGGCATTATGCTTCTTCCAATTTTTCCTTTTGTAGAATGTGATGCACGTTCAATTTCTTGGGGTTTGACTGCCTTCCATCCCCTTCTTCTCTTTTGCGTCATTGTCAATTACCTCTTTTTACTTTTTCCTTCCCTGCTTTTTCTCTGCTCCATTTCATCTGTGCAGACTTTGACCTTCTCTTATTTTTTATATCTGAAATAACATTTTTTTGCCTTGACTTCCAAGCAAGCCACTTAATTCTTTGAGCAGCCTTCATTATAACACCTTATCCGTAGAATTCTTTTATGAACCTTTTACTGCATTCCTCTGTTTCCCTGATCTTTTTCTCCATCTCTTCCGTCTTCTTTCTCATTCCTTTCTGGAGCTCTTTAACACCTTTTCCCATTTTCTCGACTGCGCCCTCGTTTTCCCTGATAAGCTCATCCACACCTGATTCCATCTCTTTTGTTTTCCTTTCCATTCCTTTCTGGAGCTCTCTAACACCAGATTCCATTTGTCTGACTGCCGCCTCATTTTTCCTGCTTAATTCCTCTACACCTGCCTGCATCTCAGCAGTCTTTTCCCTGATACCTCTCATTTTTTCTTTAACGGATGTCATGTTTTTTTACCTCTAATTTTTTGCTTTTACTTCTTCTTTTTGCAGGGAATCCTTCTTTTCCATCTCAGCTTTGATTTCTCTATCCTTCCTCTCATTTTTGCTTCCCTAAGCGGTTTTAAAGCATCAATTTTTGCACCTATGTTCTTCATATTTTTTACCTCCTTACTCCTCTTCTGCTATCAGGTCTGCTCTCCTCTTTGTCAGCACCTGCTTGTATCTCAATAACTCTCCTTTTTCATCCAGCCTGAGTTCGTATCTTCCAAGGATGTCCTGCGTGTCTGGTACTGCCCTTCTCTCTAACACTTCTGCAAGGACTTTCCATTCCTTTCCCTCCTTGTTCACAGATATAACGCTCTCAGGTTTTTTGTTCAGGGTCTTCTCCAACGCGGAAAGACTCTGCTTTCCTATATCCATAATATCTTTTGTTGCCATTTTATTACCTCCTTATGGTATGTAGATGTAGCCCCCATCCTTATATGGGACTACCTCCACACTTTTTCCCTTCCACTTACCAATGTTTTCCTTAACATTGTATTTTGTTACATCCTTGGCTATGTACTGCTTCAGGAAATTTGCAAGACGTTCATTCCTCAATCTTGCATCACCAAGCACAGATGTTGTAAATGTTCCATCTGCCTTCAATCTCGCATAAAGTGTTTCCTTCACAGTTTTTCCCTTCTCTGGTTTTACATCTATAACTATTGCATCTGTAATCCCAATACTAAGACCTCTGGGCTTTTTCCTGAAAAGCTCGCTTATCTTATACAGTTTTGCTTCCTCAATTTTTGCCTTTA
>JASEEW010000167.1 GCA_030019485.1 Thermoplasmatales archaeon
ATTTGGTGGTATTTTTTTCATGTTCTGCCTAAACACTGGTGATTCATGCCTATAACCAGGTGTTACCTTTTGTGCTAAGAATTGCCTTTGTTTCCAGTAAACAACCTTATGAAATGGTGTTTAATAAAATCTTTCTTCCTGCTTTTCTGAAGTATTACTTATATTGAACCATGCTTTGTACCTCTGTGTTGAGTAC
Organism: Thermoplasmatales archaeon; assembly: GCA_030019485.1. Taxonomy (GTDB): domain Archaea; phylum Thermoplasmatota; class JASEFT01; order JASEFT01; family JAUWIS01; genus JASEEW01. Next base: position 197 of record JASEEW010000167.1, read on the forward strand.
CCTGTTACATCTGTCACCAGGTACTTTTCCCCTTTTTTTTTAGCCTGATAGAAAACTTTTTGTCAAGTTTTATCTAAAATACCAAGCTGGTAGTTTAACCATTGTCTCTTGAATTAGTGCTTTTGCCAATAGGCTTGTCTAAACCGCATGCCTTATACCATGACCCTGCTTTCAGAAAAGACCCCTGTTTCTCTGTAAGTAAACCCGAATCTTATTTTGAACAAACAGGCTACTATCCTACCCCCTTATTTTGTGTGGTGGTCTACCAATCTTTTTCTCCTTCCAAGGCCTGGGTATCCTTTTAACTACTTTATTTGCCTCTTCTAAAAACCATTTGACTTCATTTTTGCTTGCTAATATCCCAGACTTTCCAGTTTGGCTTAAAATTTCCTGTCTTTTTTCTTTTTTGTCATTTTTTTTCCCATCCTATGTAGGAAATGGGATTACTCCCTCTTTACCTTTTCGGACAACGCCGCTCAAAGCAAAAGATTATTAAACAAACAGGTAATTTGGTGTTGAAATGAAGGACAAAAATTTAAAGAAAAAGTATAGGGGGTTGGACGAGAACAAACCGAATCTGTGGTTTAAGAGGCTAGTTGGGCAGACAGTTAAAAAGTTCTCAGTGAAGCAAGGCATAGACCAACATTTCTTTCTGGTTACAGATAAAGTTAAAGTTAGGTTTGGCGCGAATGACTTAGGCGCTTGGATAGAAGAGTGGGAAGAGGCAGGGAAATGAAGCACAAAATCATGATTGTGGATGATGAGCCTGATGTGGTGGATGCTGTACGCACCATGCTGGAGGCAGAGGGCTATGAGGTGCTGTCCGCATATTCTGGTAAGGAATGTTTAAACAAATTGAAAAAAGAGAAAGTAGACCTCATCCTCCTGGATATTAGAATGCCTGTCATGGATGGATGGGAGGTACTGCGCAAGCTTAAAGAAAAAGGTATTACAAATACCATAAAGGTCTCAATGCTCACAGCAGTAACTCAGATTGGTGAGGATATTTTTGGTCTTCAGGATGTGGTAACAGATTATATTAGAAAACCTTTCAGCAGAGAAGCGCTTATAGGTAGTGTAAAAAAAGCGTTGGGGGAAGAAAAAACAAAAATACTCGGGAAACTAATTAGGATCAGGAGAAAGGATAGGGAGATTGATCTTGAGCTGACACCAGAGGCGCGAATAGAAACAGCAATGAAATACGATATCAAGCCAGGTTTCAGCTATCTGGTGGAGGAGGAACGCGCTGAGCTTGCGTTTGATATTTTCAAAGACTTTGTACAGCATGATGTACCTGGTTTATGCATCACCAGAATGCATTTGGATAAGGTGAGAGAAACATTTGGTCTTGTGAAAACACCAATACTATGGTTGAGTAAAACACCTGGTGAAAATAATCTCTCACCCACAGATTTAGGGATGCTCAGGCATACAATCCTGGAATACCTTGACAAAAGCGGGGAGAGCATAGTCCTGTTAGATGGGCTGGAGTATTTAATCACAAACAATGGTTTCCCTTTGGTTCTGAAATATCTTGATGACATAAATGAGAGTGTGATGATGAGTAAATCAGGACTAATTATACCTGTAGACCCAAGAACATTGGAGGAGAAAGAATTAGCACTGCTTGAGAGAGACAGGAAACCTATAAAAATAGTGAATGAGGTATAAGGTGGGGAGATCATGGTAGGAAAAATATTGTGGGAGCTGAAAAAAAATGGTGTGATTTACATGCCGTTGACAACAACTAGGTTGAAGAGATGGATATCTGAGGGTAGAGTGAATAAGGATGATCCTGTCTGGCACTCTGGTTTCTCAGGCTGGAAGAAAGCGGGCGATGTAAAAGAGTTAAGAAAATTTTTTGGTAAATCCAAGAAGAAAAAATCAGGGAGCAGAAAAGAGGAGGAATGAATATGAAAAAAATACTGGTTGTTGATGATGATAAATCTGTGCTGCAGATGTTTAAAGACGTGTTAGAGCCAAGCGGCTACAAGGTTTTCCTAGCAGAGAGTGGAAATGAGGCATTAACTCAGTATAAGAAAATAAAACCACATCTGGTTATTATGGATGTTCTAATGCCTAAAATGGATGGTGTGAAAACAACAAAAGAAATATTAAAACTGGATAAGAAAGCAAAAATCATTGTTGTTACTGCAGTAACAAAACCGGGATTGGAAAAAAACTGTGTGAAAGCAGGTGCTTCAGCATTTATTATGAAACCGTTTGAGATAGACAAACTTTTATCCACTATTAAAAACATGGTAGGAGGTAAAAGATAATGTCCTCTCAATCCTTAAACCCAGGAATTGCGGAAGCTGTTGCAGAAGCTATACCAAGCAGTGCACTTGTAGTCAATAAAGCATTAGAAATAGTGTATGTAAACCAGCATTATCTTACAGTGTCTATGAGGAAAAGAAGAGAAATTTTAGGTAAGCGTATTGATAAGGTTTTACCCCGTGTTACTTTTGAGCGAATGAAGCTTGATAAAAAGATTTCTGATGTTTTCAGAACAGGGTCTGCTTTTGAAGGCGGGCATGCCCCTGGCGAGAGGCTTGGTAGGATATATTTCTACAGGCTGCATCCTTTAAAAGACAAATCTGGTAAGGTTAACTGTGTTCTGATACTTGTTGAGGATGTTACAGAGCTTACAAGGCTGAAGGGGGAGGTAAAAGAATATTATGGAAAATTGGAGGATGCATATGCAGAGCTTAAGAATGCGGATAAAGAAAAATCTGGCTTTATTTCTACAGCGTCACATGAGCTCAGAACACCTCTAACAGTAATCCACAGCTACCTTAGCATGCTA
>JASEEW010000168.1 GCA_030019485.1 Thermoplasmatales archaeon
TTTAGTCCTGTAACCCCATCACAAACATAATGAAGATAGGTGTTTACATCTGCCACTGCGGTGTGAATATTGCCAGTAATGTGGATGTTAAACAGGTCGCATCTTATGCGAAAACACTGCCTAACGTGGCAGTCAGCACTGATTATGTGTACATGTGCTCCGAGCCAGGGCAGGAACTAATTAAAAAAGACATCAGGGAGAAGGCTCTTGACAGGGTTGTTGTTGCTTCCTGCTCCCCAACAATGCATGAGCCCACGTTTAGAACAACGGTTCAGGAAGCAGGCTTGAACCCGTACTGTTTTGAAATGGCTAATATTAGGGAACAGTGCTCCTGGGTGCATGAGGACAGAGAAAAAGCAACTGAAAAAGCAGTTGGCTTGATTAAATCTGCTGTTGCGCGGGTTTCCTTATTAGAGCCCCTGGAGGAGAAGGAGGTACCTGTAATGCAAACTGCTCTTGTAATAGGCGGCGGTATTGCCGGGATACAGGCATCCCTGGATATAGCAAACGCAGGGTTTAAAGTCTATCTTGTGGAAAAAGAGCCCAGTATTGGCGGCAGGATGGCGCAGCTTGATAAAACATTTCCCACCCTGGACTGCTCTTCCTGCATTCTCACCCCTAAAATGGTGGAGGTTGGAAGAAATAAAAACATAGAGCTTTTAACATATTCTGAGGTTGTGGATGTTTCAGGCTATGTTGGCAATTTTAAGGTTAAGGTTAAGAAGAAGCCCAGATATATAGATGTAGAAAAATGCACAGGATGCGGGAACTGCGCTAGTGCCTGCCGTCTAAAAGGAAGAATACCTGATGAATTCAATTTAGGATTAAGTAAAAGGGCTGTACCTTACATACTGTTTCCCCAGGCAGTACCCTTAAAATACACTATAGATCCAAATCATTGTCTGTATATCCAGAAAGGCAAGTGCGGTGACAGGCTGCTTTGCAAAGAGGCCTGCACCGCAGATGCAATCAACTTTGACCAGAAAGAAGAATTTTTGGAGATTGAGATTGGCACAATTGTAGTGGCAACAGGCATTGATCCATTTAATGCTGCCTTAAAGCCTGAGTACGGGTATGGTAAATACCCGGAGGTTATCACAGGATTGGAATTTGAGCGTCTCAGCTCAGCATCAGGGCCAACAGGCGGCGAAATCCTTGTTAATGGTAAAAAACCAAAAAAAATAGTTTTCATATCCTGTGTTGGCTCAAGGGATAAACAGGTGGGTAATGAGTACTGCTCCAGGGTCTGCTGCATGTACACTGCGAAGCATGCCCATTTAGTTAAAGAGAAAATACCTGAATCCGAGGTTGTGGTTTGCTACACAGACGTGAGGGCTTTTGGTAAAGGGTTTGAAGAGTTTTATGACAGGGTAAAAAATGAGGGTGTTATTTACAGGCGCGGCAATGTTGGTGAGGTCTACAAAAAAGCAGGGCAACTCGTTGTCAGGGGTGAGGACACGCTCACCGGTGAGGTTCACGAGGAGGAAGCTGATTTGGTGGTGCTTGCTGTGGGGTTGATTCAGAGAAATGAAGGGGTCGGTTTAGCAGGATTATTAAGAATCCCGCTGGGTCATGATAAATTCTTTTTAGAAGCACATCCAAAGCTACGCCCTGTGGATACTGCTATGAAAGGTGTTTACCTTGCTGGCTGTGCGCAGGGACCTAAAGACATACCTGATTCTGTGGCGCAGGCAAAGGGCGCTGCTTCTTCTGCTCTGGTACTTCTAGAAAGTGGGGGGGTGAAACTTGAGCCTTACTCTGCCATGATAGACAAGGACAGATGCGGAGGCTGCAGAATATGTGAAATGGTTTGCAGTTATTCAGCTTTAAAATATGATTCAGAGGAAAAGGTTATGACTGTTAATGAAGCATTGTGTGAAGGATGCGGTACCTGCTCTTCAGCCTGCCCTTCAGGTGCAATTAAAATGAATCATTTCACAAAAGAACAAACACTGGCGCAAATCAGAGGATTGATCTAAAATGGATTTACAACAGCTTGCACATAAATATGGGCTTTACGGGTGCGTGCAGTGCGGTAAATGCACAGGCTCCTGCCCAGTGTCTTTAAAGTCTGATTTACAGATACGCAGGCTTGTTTATGATGCAATAAAGGGTGGGGACAAGTTCGTATCAGAAAGGAAAGAGATTTGGGATTGCACCACATGCGGCACCTGTGAACTGCGATGCCCAAAATCAACCAAGCCTGTGGATTTTATATGCGAATTAAGAAGCTTTGTGATTGAAAAAGGGAAAGTACCAGCAACTCTTAGGGCTGCTTTAGAAAGCGTGCTCAAACATAAAAACCCATGGAATAAACCCGCAGTAAAAAGAACAGATTGGGCAAAAGAGATACCGATAAAACGGTTTGATAACAATGATAAATCTTCTCTGCTACTCTACATAGGATGCACCCCTTCTTATGATCCCAGATGCCAGAAAATTGCTATAGCATTGGTTAAAATATTTAATAATCTAAACATAGATTTTGGGATTTTAGGTAATGAGGAATGCTGCTGCGGTAATGAAATGAAAAAAATGGGAGAGTTTGGTTTGTTTGAATATCTTGCTGAAGACAATATTTCGACATTTAAAAAATATGGAATAAAAAAAATTGTCACAATTTCACCGCACTGCTACAACACATTTAAAAACGATTATCAAGAGTTGGGCATGGAACTTGAGATTACACATTACACAGAATATTTATCCGAACTTGTTGAGACAGGCAAACTCAGGTTAAATAAATCAGAGCACAGCACTGTTGTTTATCATGACCCATGCTATCTGGGCAAAAGAAACAAGATATTTGATGCACCACGTAAAATACTCTCAAACATAAAAGGTATAGAGCTCAAAGAGTTTGACAGGGCAAAAGAAAGGTCAGTATGCTGTGAAGGCGGGGGCGGCAAGATGTGGATTGAAACCATACCAGGTGTTGAACGCCTCAGTGAACAAAGGGTTGAAGAAGCGCTTGAGCTGGGCGCTGACATTATTG